>DJVD01000082.1:8705-9813 GCA_002440805.1 Chloroflexi bacterium UBA6265 | reverse complement strand
CCGCGACCGCAGTGCTGCTGCGCACCACGATCGCATTGGCTAATGAGTCGGCGGATTAAGGGGCGAGCCGGTTCATATCGCGCGGGAAGAGCATCACCTCGCGCACGTTGGCGGCGCCGACAATCTGCTTGACCATGCGCTCCAGGCCGATGGCAAAGCCACCATGGGGCGGCATACCGGTTTTGAACGCTTCCAGGTATCCGGCGAATGGCTCCGGATCCATGCCTCGTGCGGCAATCGCCGCCTGGTAATCGGCGTACTGGTGCAGCCGCTGGCCACCGGTGGTGATCTCCAGCCCCATGCAGAGCAGGTCGAAACTGTTGCTCCAGCGGTCGTCATCCGGCTGCGGATGCGTGTAAAACGGGCGTTTGCTCATTGGGTAGCCGGTCACGAACAGCCAGTGCGAACCATACTCCCGCATTGCCCACTCACCGAGCGCGCGCTCATGCTCGGGGGCGAGATCGGGTTCATCCTCCGGCGCGCCCAACATCGCCAGCGCATCGCGGAAATGGATTTGCGGAATCTCGGCGGGCACAGCGGGGATCGTCACCTCCGGTGCCTCCACCGCGGCCATCTCGGCCAGCATCCCGGCGATGCAATTGCGCAATATTCGCATCACATCCTGATGGTCTTCGATGAATCCAAATTCGGCATCGAGGCTGAGGTATTGGCTCACATGACGGCTGGTATCGTGCGGCTCGGCCCGAAACACTGGCGCCACCTCATACACCCGCTCCAGCGCGCCGACCATCACCTGCTTGTAGAGTTGCGGACTCTGCGCCAGGAACGCGTTGCGACCAAAATAGTCCACCCGAAAAACATTGGCTCCACCCTCCGGGGCGGTTTCCAACAGCTTCGGTGTTTGAATCTCCGTACATCCGTAGGAATCGAGCGTTGTGCGAAAGCCGCGCATCGCAGCCGCCATGAGCCGTTGAACCGCCGTCGATTGCGGGTGCCGCAGGCTCACGGCAGCGTGATCGAGCCGGGTAGGAAGTTGGACATCCAGCGAGGGCCGAAACAGTTCCAGCGGCGGCTCGGCATCCGGCACCGAGATCGGCGAGATCACGGGATCGTGTACCTCCACGCCATTCACAGCCTGGGCACTGGC
>DJVD01000082.1:4750-8661 GCA_002440805.1 Chloroflexi bacterium UBA6265 | reverse complement strand
ATTCCGGTGCGATCCCGCAGCAGCAAGAAATCGACTGCGCGCAGGTTACGGGTGTGATGCACCCAGCCCTGGAGGAATACTTGCTGCCCGATGCACGCAGGGAGATCACGCGCAAGGGTGCGCGCGGAGAGCATTGTGGGAGGCATGCGGTGCCACCTTTCAGAAAAAAGCCAGACGCCCCACGCCGTCGTTGCGGACGAGTGGGGCGTCTCGTGGTGCCACCGCATTTCGATCGCGTTGAGCGATCCTTCTGGAGCCCGATAACGGCGGCAAAACCGGCGGGCTTGGGCGCAACCCTGCGCTTAACCTCGCACTCGGGAGGGTCTTCATCACCAGGTCGATGGCTGCGCTCACATCATTCGCAACTTGCTGAACATCGGTAGGCAGGTGATTACTCGGCTCCGTCACTGTATTGGGAGTGAGTATAGACAAACCTCGCAAAATAACCAACGATAATGTTGAATAAACCTATGTCTCAAACCGAATTCTGGTAAGCGGCCGTATCGACGAGTCGCCCCGTACAGAGTCCAGACACGGCAGAGCTCTTCGGCCAATCGAGGTGCCATGTGGCATCACTCTCAGTGCAAGGACATCACATATGAGTTCGATCAACGCGACCACCGATGTTGTGCATGATGAAGTGGACTCCGCCAAAGGTGGATTGCGCACCTTCAACCTGGTGGTGGGACTCATCCACCTCGCCCAGGCCATTGCCATGCTGTGGCTGAGCAACGATTTCTCGTTGCCTGTTACCCGCACCTTCCTCACCGGCCCTCCGGGCACGGATCCGTCGCAAGAATCGTGGTTCTCGGTAGCGCTGGGCCCGGCGGTAGCACTGTTCCTGTTCCTGGCCGCGTTCGATCACATCCTGATGGCGATGCCGGGAGTGAACGACTGGTACAACCGCATGCTGGCGCGGGAGCAGAACTTCGCCCGGTGGATGGAATACTCCATCAGCGCCTCGCTGATGATGGTGCTCATCGCCATGATTACCGGCGTGACCGACTTTGGCGCACTGCTGGCAATCTTTGGCGTAAATACGGCCATGATTTTGTTCGGCGCGATCCAGGAAATGATCGGCCGACCCAGCAAGGGCAACGTCAACTGGTGGCCCTATATCTTCGGCTGCTTTGCCGGGGCGATACCGTGGATTATCGTGGCGGTCAATATCTGGTCATCGGAAGATCGGGGCGAGGGGCCGCCGACCTTTGTGTACGGCATCATCCTGTCGCTCTTCCTCCTCTTCAACACGTTCTCGGTGAATATGGTGCTGCAGTACAAGCGTGTCGGGAAGTGGAGAAGCTACGTCTACGGCGAGAAGGCCTATATCGTCATGAGCCTTGTGGCCAAATCGCTGCTGGCGTGGCAGATTTTCGCCAACACGCTGATCGAGTAACAGCAATGTCCGCACAACGGCATCCGCAGGGACTAACTCCGCGGATGCCGTTGGCATTTTTCGACGTTGCATTCCAGCCTAGTGGCTGGAGACCAGGTGCAACCCGGCAACACAGCCGACAATACCGAGCAGGAAGAGTACCTTCAGCAGGCTGGCCGATTCCGCACCGCTGGCCATCGCCCAGGCGGCAGTGGTGACCGCGCCGATGCCCACCCACACCGCGTAGCCAGTGCCCACCGGAATGGTCTTCATACTCCACGCCAGGCCACCCATGCTGATGGCAACGGCGATGCCAAAGATCACGCTGGGCACCAGTTTCGTGAAACCCTGGGAGTTGCTGAGGGCGGTGGCCCATACCGCTTCGAAGAGGCCGGAAACAATCAACACAAACCACGCCATGGCAGAAAAATCCTCCATGCGTCGTCTTGTCGTCGTCCGGGTACGGCGCGTCTCGTCCGGTTGCCTCGTTGGCTAACCCAAGTGTAGCCAACATGGAACAGCGGCGGCCAATCGCAACATCGAAGAAGGACAGCGCAAGGGGCTCACCTACACTTCCACAGGTTGATATTCGCGAAAACGCTATCTGAGGAGTGATGACATGTCGGAATCCGGGGCCAGTTGGGCCACCAATCTGTTTGCGGTGACGATCTTCGCCGAGGATCTAGAAGCGATGGTGGAATTCTACAATCGCGTCTTTGGCCTGCCACAGGTCTTCGCCGGCGACACCTCGGCGATTTACAAGTTCGGCGAAACGATGATCAATATCATCAAGATCGAGGGCGCACCGGAGTTGATCGATCCTGCACCGGTGGCTGGACCGGAGAGCGGCGCGCGCAGCATGTTCACCGTGAATGTCGACGATGTGGATGCGCTCTATGCCGAACTCGTTGCCAAGGGAGTGGAATTCCTCAATGGGCCGATCGATCGCCCATGGGGGCCGCGCACTGTCGCCTTTGCTGATCCGGCCGGCCACATGTGGGAGATCGCGCAGCACTAAACAGGCCGGGTTGACTGCTTCCAGACCGGGATATTGCGCGGTACACTGCCCGAGGTGGCAGCTGTGCCGCCAACCCTTCTGATTCAGGATCAACAATGGCCGAGAATTCGCACGGCGGCGTGCTGCCGTGGTTATCGCTGCTCACGATCTGGATCGTGTGGGGATCAACATACCTCGGCATGAACATGGCGGTGGAAACGATTCCACCGTTTTTCATGACCGCGATGCGCTTCTTCCTCGCCGCGCCGATCCTGTTGTCCGTGGCGATTCCTGCCTGGAAGCGGGGTGATATCCATCTCACCAAAACCCAGGTGAAATCCGCCAGTATCGTCGGCGTGCTCCTGCTGCTGGGTGGTACCGGTCTCGGCGCGCTGGCACAACGCCTGCTGGATTCCAGCTTTGCCGCCCTGATGGTGAGCCTCAGCCCGATCTGGATGAGCGTGTTCACTGGCCTGAAAACCAAAGTCGCACCGTCACCCAAGATCATCGGTGCGTTGGTGGTGGGCCTGGTCGGCATCGGCATCATGGTGGGTGGGCCGGGCGGTGGCGATATCTCAATGTGGGGCGTGATTATCATCCTCGTGTCGTCCCTGTTCTGGGCGTACGGCACTGTACTCAGCCGATTTATGGAATTACCTCACCACTCATTCATGAGTTCTGGCATCCAGATGCTGGCAGGCGGGACATCCCTGCTGATCCTTGCCGGGATCCTGGGCGAGTTCCAGGAATTCGAGCTGGCTGGTGTCTCTGATCGATCGTGGATTGGATTTTTGTGGCTGGTTTCGGCCGGTTCACTGCTGGCGTATAGCGCCTATATGCACGCCAACCGCAACCTGCCGATTGAGATCGTCTCCACCTATGCCTACGTGAATCCGATCATCGCGGTGGTGCTGGGCGCTTCACTGGATGGCGATCCGCTGGGGCCAAACGTGATCATCGGTGGCACGGTGATTTTGCTGGCCGTGGTGTTCATTGTCAGCGGCCATATCACCCGTCGCGGCCCGATCGCCCGAATGGGCTGAAACCGGTCACAAATCTGTACGGTGTTCCGCTACACTCGAGGTCATGGCTCCAACTTTTCAACGTATCTGCGCCAGTTTGCGGGTGTACACCGGTGCGGACACCAATGGAGGTGGCACGATGAACCGTCGACGTTTCCTGGCAGCACTCGCCGCCGTGGGTATTGCTCCTGCCTTTCAGCGGGGTGTCGCGGCGCAGAACGACCCGGCTATGACCGGCCCGGATCCGATGGCGGCTGCCGAGCGCCTGAGCGAACTGGAATCGATTGATTACATTCCCCCACTCTATCAACTGTACGGCTACATGCATCCCGATGCGCAGGCGATCGTGCCGCGCGCGACGGTGATCGGCTGGTACCAGGCCGATTTCCATCCTCGGGGCCCACATCCGGCAACCGCTACCGGCGTGACGATGCGGGATACGTGGACATGGCCGGTGAACAATGTGGACTACGCCAATGTCGCAGAGGTGAGTTTTACCCAGGCGTTTGACGATGGC
>DJVD01000082.1:0-4730 GCA_002440805.1 Chloroflexi bacterium UBA6265 | reverse complement strand
GTGCGTTGGCGAACCTGGATATCGGCGTGTTGCAGCGACTACCGGCAGAAATCTTCGCTGCGGATTTCAAAACGCTGTACGCCTTGAAAGAAAACGCAATGATTTCTACCTCCAGTGCGTTGCTGATGCCAAAAACACAACTCCAGTACGATGCGGTGGAACCCTGGAGCGAATTTGCCCTGGGGCGGGTGGAGCACGGTGCCATCAAGGCTCCAAAGGCGGAAGCAGAGAACCTGAAGGCGATTGCCGAACTGCGCCGTAACGCGCCACCGATTGAACTGCTTGGCTGGAACCCGGTTCCCGAGCAAGGCCCGGCGTGGTTCCATTACACTAATCCGCCGGTCGATGTGGTTGGGGAGGCGTATGCGATTGTCCTCGTCTCCGATGCAACCTACCTGCAGGTCCTGATGTACTCGGAGGAATCGTTGCAGGTGGTGTGCGAGGCGCTGGCCAGCAAACAGTAACGCCGTCGTAAGGATTCTCCCTGTTCTACCCAAGGAGGAACGATGAAGTTCGGATTTGTGCTCAGCAAAGGCAACCCCCACGAAACCCTGAACCTCGCCCGCGAAGCCGAACAGGCCGGCTGGGACGGGGTGTTCACATGGGATGCGATCTCTATTCCGGGCTGGAGCGATGTGTACGACCCTTGGGTGATGATGGGTGCGCTGGCTACAGTGACCGAGCGTGTCACCATCGGCGCCATGATCCTGCCGCTGTCACGGCGTCGACCGTGGAAAGTGGTGAAGGAAGCCGTAACCATCGACCACCTCAGCAATGGCCGGCTGGTATTGCCCGTGGCGCTGGGTGTGCCCGACGATGCCGGGTTCCACGCCGTCAATACCGATTCCACTGACCGCAAGGAGCGCGCCGAACGGCTTGACGAGGCGCTGGAGATCCTTGCGAAAGGGCAAACCGGCGAACCATTCTCCCACCAGGGCAAACACTTCCAGGTATCGGAAATGACGTTGCGACCAAAGCCGGTGCAGGAGCGGATCCCGGTGTGGGCGGTTGCTGGCTGGCCGAAAGCAAAATCGCTGGCACGGGCCATTCGCTGGGATGGCATGATCCCGATGAACATGACCGAAGGGGCGAATCCGTTCGATCCCCTCAAGCCGGAGATGGTGCGCGAGATCGCAACATGGTGCAAAGAGCATCGGGAGCGGACAACTCCGTTCGATATCGTCATTGAGGGCAAGAGCCAGGATGCAAACGATACCGACTATGTCGGGTCGGTGGCAGCGGCCGGGGCAACCTGGTTTATCGAAAGCCGGTGGGATGAGGCGGAGACGCCCGAATCGCTCCTCGATCGAGCGCGCAAGGGTCCGCCGCGTATCTAGTTTCCGGCACTCTGGTAGTTGGCGCTCTGCCAGCGCCAGATTCGCACTGCGATCAGGAACAACACCAGCCCCACCAGGGGTGCAATCGAAGCGAGCCAGGCGGGTACCGAAAGTTCGTCCGCCCGGTTGAGCAACACGCTGGCCGGAAAGAAGGCCACAAACGCGATTGGCAATCCGAACGTCAGCACCGCCCGCAACGCCGTCGGGAAGATGACGTTCGGGTAGTTGCCGTACACGTTGAATACCTCGTTCACCGATGCCCGCAGCGGATAGGTCTGCAAAAAACGGAAGCCAAGCGAGCCGAGCGTGATCTGCACGGCACCTTCCACCAGCGCACCGCCCACCACCGCGAGGAGGAGATACACCACCGCGATCGGGCTCCAGTCCACCACTCCACCGCTGCTGGCGGCAATCAGCAAGGCGCTGCCGCCTATCAGGTCACCAAAGCAATTAATGCGCAGCTTGCGGGTGAAGAGCTGCATCAGCGGCGGTAGCGGGCGCACCAAATAGCGATCGAACTCGCCCGTGATCAGCACGCGATCGAGTTCGAACATCTGGCTGAAGAAGGCGTAGAAAATACCGTGGCTGGTCAGGCGCATGCCGTAGAGGAAGGTAAGTTCGGCAAGGCCCCAGTCACCGATCTGGCCAAAGCGGGCAGCGATGATCCAGACAACGATAAAGCCGGTGATCTGGAAGAGAATGCCACCGATAATACTGCTCACCGCGTTGGCGCGATATTGCAGTTCCGAGCGGATGGCGGCACCGGCGAGGGTGCGCATCAGGGAGAAGCGTTCCATCTCAACCTCCCTGAATCACGGTGCGATAGAGCGCCCGTTTCCACACGATGGCTATCACGCCGGCCAGCACTACGGCCCAAAACACCTGCAAGGCCATCGCGGTGTACATGCTGCCGGTGGCCGGGATGCCGATATAAATAGAGACCGGCACGTAAACGATGCTCTGGAATGGCAGCAGTTGCACGGCCTGTCGCAACAGGTCGGGCATAAACCACAACGGCACCAGCGCCCCCGTCGCAAACCCACCCACGAGGTTGTAAACCATCATGAAGCCGGTCATCTCCAGGGTCCAAAACGCAACCAGGCCGATGATCATCGCCAATTCCACCGCGATGAACCAGGCGATGATGAAGCTGGCCAGATAGCCAACGCCCGCCTGCCACGATGGCGGTGCCGCGAGTTCCCCCAGCACGGCCGCCACCGGCAGGGCCACAACAACCATCGGCAACATTCCGAGTTGGTCTCCGGCGGCAGTGGCTATTAACTGGCTCGGGTAGCTCACCGGCCGGGTGAGGTCGAAGCCGATCTGGCCCTCGCGCACACGATCAACAATGTCGAACCCAATACCCGGTTTCAGGTACCACGACTGCAAGTTACTGATCGTCAGGTACACCAGCATCAGCTTTAGGGGGATCCCTCCCACTTCATCCTGGCCGGCATAGGCGCTGGTCCAGACCACGGTCAGGAGGTAGATCGTGACCCCAGCCAGCAAAATCCCCATGATGACGCTGAAGCGATACATGAACTGAAAGCGGATGCTGGCGCGAATCAACTCACGCCAGGCAGGGATATTGGCGACGAAACTCATCGCCGCACCTCGCCACTCTGCACAATCTCCCGCACCACGCTCTCGAGCGCCGGCTCCACGATAGCGAGATCGGTCACCGGGTGGCTGGCCACCACTGCTGCGATCAGGTCGGCCACGGCGATGGTGGCGGGGTCGAAGCGAATCTCGAGCCTGCCGGGAGTTTCCTCGATATCGATAATCCCCGGCATCTGAGGCAGTTCTGGTTGGTCGCCGTTGGGTGCAAGCGTGACGTGCAGTTCGCGATACGGGGCGTAGCGGTGTTTCAGCTCGGCCACCGGGCCATCGAAGAGCACTAACCCCTTGTCGATGAAGATGATGCGTTTGGTAAGGCGTTCCACATCGGCGAGATCGTGCGTGGTGAGCATGATGGTGGTGCCGGATTCCTGGTTGACGCGCTCAATGAACCCGCGCATGCGTTCCTTGGCTACCACATCGAGGCCGATGGTGGGTTCATCGAGATAGAGAATTTTCGGCTCGTAGAGCATGGCCGCGGTGAGATCGCCACGCATCCGCTGGCCGAGACTGAGCTGGCGCACCGGCGTGTCGAGGAAGGGTGTCAGCTCAAGCAATTCGTCGAGGCGGGCGAGGTTGCGCTCGTAGTGGGCGGTTTCCATGCGATAGAGCTTGGCGATAATCCGGAGGGAATCGATCAGCGGCAAATCCCACCACAACTGGGTACGCTGGCCAAACACCACGCCAATATTCAGTGCATTCGCCTCGCGATCCTCCCACGGCACCAGGCCGTTGACGGTGATCGTTCCGGACGTGGGGACGAGGATTCCGCTGAGCATCTTGATAGTGGTGCTTTTGCCGGCACCGTTCGCGCCGAGATAGCCCACCACTTCGCCGGCATCGATGCTGAAGGAGACATTGCTTACGGCGTGGACGATATCCACCTCGCGGGTAAAAAACGTGCGCAGGCCGCCGAGCGGTCCGTGAACTTGCCGTGGTCGGCGAAACTCCCGGGCGATATCGCGTACTTCAATCATCGGTGCCATTCCTCACTCCCATCGGGGGCATTTAACCACAGCTCTGGCACCCGTGGCGTATAATGCGTAACTATTTTCCTGCAGATTTGTTCGGGAGGTCACTATGCCGACGTTCGATCCGTTTGCCCCCAATGCCGATCGCTCCATTCCCGTAAATACGCCCACGCCGGTGGACGGCGAGGTGGTGCTGGTGGATTACGATCCAGCCTGGGTCCAGATGTATGAAGCCGAGGCCGCGATCGTCAAACGCGCATTGGGCGAGAAGGCGTCACTGGTGGAGCACATCGGCTCGACGGCAGTGCCAGGGCTAAGCGCCAAACCATGTATCGATATCTTGCTGGCGGTGGCAGATTCCGCCGATGAGGACGCGTACTTGCCGCAGCTGGATGCCGCAGGGTTCGTGCTGCGGATGCGCCATCCCGATTGGAACGAGCATCGCGTGTTCAAAAGCGAGCGCATCAACGTGAATCTGCATGTGTGGTCGATAGGCTCGACGGAGATCGAGCGCCACCTCACCTTCCGCGATTGGTTGCGCACACATCCGGATGATCGCGATGCCTACGCGGATGCGAAACGACGGATCGCTGCCGGTCACATCGGGACGATGAGCGATTACGCCGAGATGAAAAACGAGATCGTGGCGCAGATTACCGCGCGGATGCAGGCGGGTTGATGTGTAGCGAACCATGCTGGGGTAGGATCGTTGGGTAATCAATTCGTACCCGAAGGGATATCGATGCCTCGCCCGCTCGCCGTTCGCCCGCCGACCATCGTCATCATGCTGTTGCTGGCAGTGCTG
>DJVD01000058.1:22915-32526 GCA_002440805.1 Chloroflexi bacterium UBA6265 | reverse complement strand
GCAGGGCGTCTTTCAAGCAAATTACACCGGGTTCAGGGATACGCTCGATGTGCTACATCACCTGGTGCTACCTGTGGCCACGCTGGCACTGGTGCAAATCCCGGTGTACTTCCGAATTACGCGCGCAAGCGTGCTCCAACAACAGCGCGAGGAGTACATGACCACGTTCCGTGCGGCCGGTGTTCCAAAAAGCATCGCATTCCGGCGGTATGCCCTTCGGAATGCCCTCCTCCCAACCGTCACCGTCTTTGGCCTCAGTCTGGGGTTCGTGTTCACCGGTGCCGCACTGGTGGAGATCGTATTCGCTTGGCCGGGTATTGGCCGTCTGACACTCGATGCGGTGTTTCGGCGGGATTACCCCCTGTTGTTGGGTGTGTACCTCATGCTGGCGATCGCAGTCTCGATTGCGGTGCTGATCACCGATGTTGTCTACGCCCTCCTGGATCCCCGGATTCGATTGCGATGATCTCTGAAACGCAGCTACTTGCCACAAGTACGTCGCACCGGCGGCGGTTCGCCGGAGCACAGTCGTTCTGGCGGCCATTCGTCGCCAGCAAAATGGGGCCCATCGGCCTGGGGATCCTGATTTTCGTAGCGCTTGTCGCCCTCTTCGCCCCTCTCATCGCACCGGATGGCCCGTTCAAACTTGGTGGCCCCCGGCTGGCAGCTCCGGGAACGGAAGGCTACCTGCTTGGCACAGATCACCTGGGCCGGAGCATGCTGGCGCAGCTGGTTTATGGCGCACGCGTATCGCTGGTGATCGGGGTGGTCGCAGCGGGTATCTCACTGATTGTGGGTGTGATGGTCGGCAGCCTGGCAGGGTATTACGGTGGCATCACGGATATGATCCTCAGCCGTATCACCGATATGTTCCTGATTATCCCGGCCTTCTTCCTGATTATTGTGGTGGTAGCTACGCTGGGAAGTGGCATCATTTACGTCATGATTGTGATCGGGCTTACTGCCTGGCCTACATCTGCCCGTCTCATGCGGAGCCAGGCCCTGAGCCTCCGTGATCGCACGTTTGTGCAGGCACTGCGTGCATTGGGAGAGAGTTCGCCCAAGATCCTTGTCCGGCACATCATTCCCAACGGTATCCAGCCCCTCATTGCCAACGCCTCGCTCGATATCGCTTCCGCCATCCTGATCGAAGCCGGACTCTCCTTTATTGGCCTCGGCGATCCAAACCAGGCAACATGGGGACGCATGATCTTCGATGGTCGCACCACCATTACCACCGCCTGGTGGGCATCGGTGCTGCCCGGTGTTGCCATCATCATCACGGTCCTGGGATTCTACCTGGTCGGTGATGGGATATCCTATGTCCTCAGCCCGCGAAACCGAAAGGGGAACTCATGAGCAGCCCCGTTGTGGCACCACCCCTGCTGGAACTCAACAACCTCAGCATCTTGTATCGCACCGATCGCGGCACGGTTTCGGCCGTCGACGATGTGACGCTCTCCATTCCCCAAGGCCGCAGCATTGGCCTGGTAGGAGAAAGCGGCTCTGGCAAATCCACCATTGCGCTCGCCGTAATGCGACTGTTGCCCGCGAATGCCATTGTGCAGGGAGAGATCCTGTTTAATGGCACCGATCTCATTTCCCAGTCCGAAACAGCCCTCAACCGGGGTTGGCGCTGGAAGAACCTGAGTATGGTGTTCCAGAAATCACTGTCGGCCATGAGCCCGGTCCATCGTATCGGAATACAGATGGACGATGTGCTGCGAACGCACGAACCCAAACTGGGACCGGAAGACAGGAAGGCCCGCATACGGGAGGTCCTGGATGCCGTGCATTTGCCGGCCCGGGTGCGCAATGCGTATCCCTTTGAACTCTCGGGCGGTATGATGCAACGCGCGATGATCGCCCTTGGACTGCTTTGCAACCCACCCTTTGTGATTTTCGACGAGGCTACAACAGCGCTCGATGTGATTACCCAGAGCCAGATCATCGCCGAAATCCAGCGGCTGAAAACGGAGTTCAACCTGACGACCATGGTGATTTCGCATGATGTCGGAGTGATCAATGCAACCTGCGATACGGTGGCAGTGTTGTATGCGGGTCAGTTGATGGAAGTGGCTCCGCGCGAACAATTTTTCCGCGATCCGCAACATGCCTATTCGCGTGCGCTGGTTAACTCGATTCCACGTGCTTCCGCCCGTACCAGGCGGATCATCGGCATCCCTGGCTCCCTGCCCGACCTTACACATCCACCGGACGGTTGCCGGTTTGCTCCTCGTTGCCCTCATGCCTCGGGTCTTTGCAATGGCACGATTCCTCCTCTTGAAGAAGTGACCAGCGGGCATTGGGTGCGATGCATCCATCAACCCTTTGAGGAAGGAGGTTCGCANNCGCGGATCGGCCCTGAATATCTTCGGCGGCCGCAAACATTACCTGCATGCGGTTGACGACGTGTCGCTTCACCTGCAACGTGGCGAGATCCTGGCACTGGTAGGAGAAAGCGGCTGTGGGAAAAGCACACTGGGGCGTATGCTGGTGCGCCTGCAGGACCCGTCCTCTGGCCAGATCATGCTCAATGGTGAAGACGTTACTGCCATCCAGGGTCAGAAACTCAAGGAGTATCGCCGCCACGCACAAATCGTGTTCCAGAACCCGTTTGAGGCGTTCGATCCACGAAGGACGGTGGGGGACTCCCTGGACCAGGCGTTACGCATCCATCAATTTGGCAATGCCGCAGAACGGGCCGACAGGATTTCGCTGGCGATGGAACAGGCGGGCCTGACACCAGTTGACGATTTCCTGCACCGCTATCCGCATGAACTCTCCGGCGGGCAAAGCCAACGCATCGCCACGGTACGCGCCATGTTGCTGGCACCCGCCCTCCTGGTGGCAGATGAACCGGTGAGCATGCTGGATGTCTCCGTGCGCGCAGATATCCTCAACCAGTTGCTGGACCTGAGGGATGGGAACAACATGGCCATCGTCTGCATTACGCACGACATCTCTGTTGCCCGGTATGTTGCGGATACAATTGCGGTGATGTACCTCGGCATGTTCGTGGAAACGGGGCCAGCAGAAACCATCATTAGCGCGCCAAAACATCCTTACTCCCAGGCGTTGCTCAGCCATACCTTGGATATCGACTCCGTCACAGAACCAATGCAGATTGGCGGCGAGGTTCCGCAGCCAATCGATATTCAGCCCGGCTGCCGGTTCGCGAACCGCTGCCCGTTTGTGTTTGATCGCTGCCGCTCGGAAACACCCCTGCTCCTGCCCACGGGTGACGCAACGTCGGTTGCCTGCCATCTCTACGATGGAAGAATGAGTTAGCGTACTATTCCAATATTGAGGTTGTTTCTGAGTCTGGATCGACATGCCCGCGTATCACGTCTTGTATCGGCAAAGCCTGGGTCGCATTCTCACCCTTGTTCACAACGGCAATGCCGATATGCCGGTGGACGCCTGCCCCGGCTGGACAGTGCGCGATGTGATTGCCCATGGACTGGGTGTGCTCACCGATCTCTCCGCCGGCAAACTCGACGATGCCAGCAGCGATGCGTGGAGCGCGGGACACATTGAACGTGCGGGCAATCGCAGCCTTGGCGATCTCACCGCCGAATGGCATCAGCGTGCCAACACCTCTCCAGGCGTGTTCCAGGAACTCGGCGCTGTGCTGGTGGCCGACCTGGTGACACACGAGTTCGATATCAAGCAGGCAATCGGCAACCGCCAGGGGCGAGATTTGGCCGTGGTGCGCACGGTGGCGTTGTTCTACCTCAATGCGCTCGATGCTGCCTGGCGCACTTATGGGGTACCACCGTTGCGCATCGTCACGGAGGACAAGCCGCTCGATATTGGTGGCGATGACCCGAAGGCTCAAGTCGAAATGAGCTGGTGGGAGACCACCCGCGTGGTGAGTGGGCGACGTTCGCTCGACCAGGTGCGGGCACTCAACTGGTCGACCTCACCTGGTCCCTGGCTCGACGACCTGTTCGTGTTTGGGCCGCGAGAGACACCGCTGGTGGAATAACGGATTTAGTACAGCACTGCCCGGTAGTCCTCGTTGCGCTTGCCTGCCGATTCGTCGGGTGCCTGCAGGTTCTTTTGCTCGGCCATCATTGCGGCCAGCGTGGGTATGGTATCGGTATCCGGCCATGATTCCGGTTGCCACAGTTTCGATCGCAGGATCGAACGGGCGCAGTGGGTGAACACCTCATCAATCGCCACAATCACCGCCAGTTCGGCCGGTTTGCCCTGCATGGAAAGTCGATCACGCAGTTCGGGATCGCGGCTGATGGTGGCCCGGCCATTCACGCGCACGGTTTCATCTGTGCCGGGTACCAGGAAAAGCATGCCTACGTGCGGATTCTGCAGCATGTTGCGCATGGAATCCACGCGGCGATTACCCCGGCGATCGGCAAACACCAACGTGCGCTCATCGAGGAAGAGCACCGCTCCGGCAGGGTCGCCGCGCGGGGTGCAATCGCAGCTGCCATTACTGGCTGCGGTCGCCAGCAAAAAGTATGGCGAGCTCAGGATAAACTCCTGCACCAGCGGGGTCACGAATGGCGTGGCCTTGTCGGCGATAAGTGGCGATGGCGTACCGAGGATATCCACCAGTTCCTGCTCGGCGGTCAGGATATGCTCGGGGGCGGGAATATAGCTCATCATCGGGTACTTTCTGCGAATCAGGCGGGGGCCAGGGCGATCTTTTCTGAATCGTCGCTGCGGGTGTTGCCAAGATGACGGGCATACACGCCGCCAGCAATGATTAGCACCGCGATCCCAACGGCGACGGGAATCACACCAAACAGATCGGTAGCCAAACCGGCCAGTAATGTCGGCACCAATCCTATGATATTACCGATAAGTCCCTGGCTGGCAATGACCTGGCCACGAACATACCCGGGCGTGCGATGCAGCAGGATCGAGCGGGCAGCAACGTTCACGATGCTCATGCTCATGCCCGCCGGAACGGTCACGAGCATGGTCAGGAACACCGCCGGGGAGATCTGGAGGAAATCGGTGATCTGATCCAGCGGCAGGCGCAACACATCGTTGAACAGCCAGTAGGTTTGTTCAATGAACCCCAGCGCGAAAATACAGAAACCGAACGTGGTGACGGCGATAAATGCCGCCATCCGCTCGCCCACGAGGTGGGAGACCCTGGGCGCAAGCCGCAGGCCAAGCACCAGGCCCACCGCAGCCGGGGCGAACACGAACACGGTGTTCTCCTTGCTGGTGCCCAGCACCCGCTCCAGGTAGAACGGGATGATCACGACCAGCGAACTCATACCTACGCTCACCAGCACATCGTGAAGCACCGCTTCCAGGGTGGGGCGGTCCTTGCGGATAAACTCCAGCCCGGCGGTGAGGGTTTGGAGGAAACTGCGTCGTTTCTTGCCCTTGGTGGCCGACCGGTGAAGAGGAATCGATGGCAGCAACGTGGTGAGGGCACCAGCTACCAACCAGAGTGTTCCGGCCAGTACAAACACCAACTCGGCNNCTGATGGTGAGGGCGAGATTGTGCAAACTCTGCGCCTCAGTGTAGCGCTCCCTCGGCACCAGGTCCGCGACCAGCGAG
Source organism: Chloroflexi bacterium UBA6265 (assembly GCA_002440805.1). Classification (GTDB taxonomy): domain Bacteria; phylum Chloroflexota; class Chloroflexia; order Thermomicrobiales; family UBA6265; genus UBA6265. The sequence continues at coordinate 26,981 of DJVD01000058.1, read as the reverse complement.
GCTTCCGCCGGGGAGTAGAACTGATGGATGATCCAGATGCCGATGGTACAGGCGAACACGGCACCCAGGCTGGGCTCAATCGCCACCATCGCCAGCATGAAGGCAAACCGGAACGCATTGAGCATGGTGAGCATGAACCGGCGGCTGAAGTTATCCACCACCATGCCGGCCGGTAATCCCAATCCCATACTGGCCACATTGGAACACGCCACAAACAGCGACACGGCAAATGAGCGCGCACTGAGATCGATCACCAAAATCATCAGCGCATACAACAGGGCGCCCTGGGCGGTTTGCGAGAGCAATCGCGAAAGCCACAGCAAACGGAAATTGGGGAGCTTGAGCAAGGATTGCTCGGGAGCACCCATGCGCTCGCGACGAACACGCCGGGCGGCACGTAGCGCTTCCTCATCTTTAGCGGTGAGTTCGATCGCATCCTGGTTTCCGAACAGGCTGGCCACTGGCCGCAGTTCGACACCGACGGATTGCTCCTGGTGATCAATGGATTCCACCCACTCGGGACGCGGAATTTGGGCGTTCGTGACGGGTCGCGTGCGGTGACGCGGCCTGGATTTCGGCACCATCGAGCGCGCGCGTTTTTGCGCCCGCAACTGCCGAATGCGGCTACGCGTGGTTTCGGGTGGCGGTGTAGAACTCATCGCGCCAGCCTCCTCCGCGGAAGGTTACGACCCAGAATCGAATTCGATGAATGGCAACAGCGAGTGGATGCCGTTTTGGATCGCTTCCCTAACGATATCCCATGCCGGCAAAATATCGCGCAGGGTGATGATGAGGATGAAGTTGGCAGCAATGAGGATGAAGGCGATCGCCAACGGGCCCAGCATACCCAGCGTGCCAAGAATGCGCCCCATGCCGCCGATATTCAGGCCAAATAGAAGGAACAGCACCCAGCCGAGGGCCAGCAACCAGCCGCCAAGCATAAACCCATCGGGATAGTCGATATCACGCCAAATCAACACACCAATGATGCCGATAAAGGCCACACCTGCCGGGATCAGCAGGATGGCGGCCAGTGCCCAGGCACCTTTCACGCCCCTGGCGCCGGGAATATATTCGTTATCGCGACGTTGATGGGGCCACGCACCCTCGACGGCGGTTTCCAGCGCCTGCAAGGAGAACAGCAGCGCCACCACCACCAAAATCAGAAGCCACCACAACCAGGTATCAAACGGACCGGTCGGGATTCGGCTGGTATCAAACATGCATTATTCCTGCCAGAAGTCTGGATAGTTGGCGGGGCACACAATGACAGTTGCGGGGAGATGTGGCCACACACTCGCGTACAGGATACCGCGAATGCCAAACCGCGTGGCGGCAACTTGACCGCGAACGTATGGCAGGCGCCACAAAAATGGCCACCCGGCGGCGATGCACCGGGTAGCCTTGTGGATTACAGGATGGAGCGAATGGCCTCGCCAAGACGGGCGATACCGAGATCGATGCGGTCGACCGACACCGTACTGAAACTGAGGCGAATGGTGTGTGATACCTCACGGTCCGGATCGAACCATTCTCCCGGGAAGAAGACCACGCCGTACTCGGCGGCAACATCGAACATGCGATCGCTATCGATGTGTGCCGGCAGCGTGATCCACACAAAAAAGCCGCCGTCCGGCTTGCTCCACTTAATACCTTCCGGCATTTCGCGCTCCAGCGCGGCCAGCATGGCATCGCGACGAATGCGATAGAAATCGCGGCACTCCTGGATGTGGCCCGGCAGGAAATCGTCTTCCAGCGCCAGCGCCACGGTGCGCATCATGATGCGATCGTTGCTGATATCCGAAACCTCGCGGGTGGAGAGGAGTTTTTCCATCACCTCATCCGTGGCCACCACAAATCCAACCCGAATGCCCGGTGCCAGCGTTTTGCTGAAGGTGCCGAAATACAACACCTGGTCATCGAGCGCGCGGATTGGCGCAATCACCTCGCCGCTGTACTGCAGGTCGCCGTACGGATCGTCCTCAAACACGGCCACATGGTGCTCGCGAGCAAGGTCCACCAGTCGCTGGCGGCGATCGAGCGGCAGGTTGGTGCCGGAAGGATTCTGGAACGTCGGGATGGTGTAGATCACTTTCACCTGCGGATTGGCGATCAGGGCCTGCTGGAGCTTGTCGACATCCAGCCCATGGTCATCGCAATCCACGCCGATGATTTCAACCTGATACGTGTTCAAAATCTCGAGTGCGCCGAGGAAGGTGGGATTCTCCACAATAACGGCATCGCCCGGCTGCAAAAAGACGCGACAGGCGAAATCGAGCGCCTGGGTGGAACCACCTGTGACGAGCACATTGTTGGCATGGGTTTCGATGTCGCGCGTGCGGAGGTGGTTGGCAATCCACTCACGCAGCGGCGCGTAGCCCTTTTGGTCGCCATAGCCGAGCAGGCCGGCGCTATCTTCCCAGGCACGGGCACTTGCATCGCGCAGGCGATCGATCGGCAGTAACTCGCGGGCCGGGGCACCATCGCCAAAATAGGCCGGATCGGCGTGCTTCTCTTTATGTCGGAGGATATCGGTCCAGATGCTGGTGCCGAAAACCCTGGTACGGTCGGCGAAAAGATCGGAGAGTGAACGGGTAGCAAGATGCGTCATTGGAGGAACCCCTTACGGCAGTGTGGTGAAGAAAGTCAGGAACACGGTTCGCTGGCCTGGATCAACCACAGCAATGGGGTCGATCAGGCGCGCGTAGGCATGGCCGCGGGGATATAAGCGGAGATAACGCCCGTGGTGAGCAAGGATCTTCGTGATGTGGAGCGCAGGTACAGCGCATTGGGATTCATCGAAAATTGCTCCGGACACCACATGGCGAGCAGCCTCGCCACGACGAATGTGCCCTCACTATAGGGGCTGCGGCAAGCCGCGGCAAGGTGTACCCCTGTCACGCCCCGCGTTGGGGAAACGTGCCCACCGGGAATTATGTCATTGAGCGCCGGTATGCCAGCACCGCCTCGGCGCAGCCGCTATCTACCACAACCGATGTTGCGAGGCCGTTGGCCAGCACAGCATGCAAAGCGGCGCCCCGGTGCGATCCGGAGGTTACCGCCACCACCTCGGGAATCGAGCGCAACACGCCCAGCTCAATGCTGAGCACACGTTCGCGGAGGGGGTGGTCAACCTCCCGGCCATTGGCATCCACAAAGCGCCCGCACAGTTCTGCCACGGCACCACGTTTGGCGAGCTCTCGTTGAATCGGTTTGGAAAGCACGCCATGGTCGACAAACATGGAGTTGTCGACGCACCCCACGCCAATGAACGCCTGGTGCAGCTTGCCGAACATGCGCCACATCGCCCGCACCTGATCGTGCTGGGCGATCGAATCGCGCGCCCCGACATTACGAACATAGGCCGGCACGTTCAGCATGTACACGCGGCCATTTACCCGGTTGCCGAGTGCGCGCGTAAGCTCGCCGGGTTCATTCAGACCCGGGGTTGTGGCCACTGCACCCATGAGTTGGTAGATGCCGATGCTCTCCCGACCTACCTGATGCGGTATCGTTCGCACCACTTCGCCAAGGGAGCGTCCACCCGTGATGCCTACGCGCTTGCCGGGGAGCAACCAGTTGCACACTTCCGGGGCGGCGTAATGGGCGATCTCCCGCCGGGTGGCGGCAATCTGGCCCGGCACGCTGCGCACCACGATTGCCCGTTGCAAACCGAACGCCGCCTTCATCTCGCCTTCCAGGTCGGCATGGCGCGGATCGTACGCATTTACGGAGATACGAACAATTCCCTGGTCACGGGCAGCGCTCAGCATGCGGGAAACAGTGGAGCGGGAAATTTGGTAAAGATCGGCGATCTCGGCCTGGGCCATGCCATCGAGGTAATACATGCGGGCCACTGCGGTGAGATGATCGCGGGATTCTGCCATCCGAAAAATGCCCTGGCTGAAAGTCACGACGGCACACCCTGCCGTGCACATCTGTGCACCACAACTTTCCGTTACATGCGCCCGGCAAATGTGAACGAAACCGTAGAGAGACGTTAGGGGATTGTGAAATCGGGCTTAATTGCACATTTGTGCATGCACCCGCGTTCACCACCAGGCGC
>DJVD01000058.1:20946-22870 GCA_002440805.1 Chloroflexi bacterium UBA6265 | reverse complement strand
CCACCGTTGAGTTCGATGTTCACATCACCGCCGATGGTGAACTCGTCGTCATCCACGATGCCACGGTCGATCGCACCACGAATGGCACCGGCAAGGTTCATGAGCTGACGCTGGCTGAAATCCGCACGCTCGACGCCCGCAGTATCCATACACTGTGGCCGGAACCGGTGCGCATCCCCACCCTCGCCGAGGTGCTCGAGACACTGCGGGACATGCCGAATATGGAAATCGAGATCAAACGCGACTCCCGGGAGCATCTCGATCGCGTTGTCCGCGGTGTGATCGCTGCCCTCAGGGCTGCCGGCCGCGATCACGGTGCGGTCATGACGTCATTCGAGCCCTACGCGCTCGAGCTGGCGATGGAGTTGGCACCAGAAATCCCGCGGGGATTGATAGGCGATTACGGCAACGACGTGATGTGGTACCTGGCCGAGAAGTTGCAGGTGGAACGGGTGGCGATGGGCCTGCGCACTGCCACACCGGAAATCGTGGCCCGGGCAAAAGCGGCCGGGTATCGCACCGTGGGCTGGCCATGTAACGATGAGCAGGCCGTACGGCAGGTACTGGAATGCGGATTCGATGAGGTGTGCACCGATGCCCCCAGCCTGTTCGCGCCGATGTTCGGCAAGGCCGTGAACCGCGTGAGCTAACGTTCCGCCATCATCGCAATGGCGATCTCGCGGGCGCGGTCGACATCGTCCGGCGCGAGGTCGCCATCGATCACCAGCTCGCGCAGGTGATCCTTGATCTCAGCGATCCACTTCCCAGGGGCCCGATCGAACATCGCCATCAGGTCCGTACCATCCAGCGGGCTCTGGATTTCGTTCAGGGCCTGCTCTTCCTCCAGCCGGGCAATGTGCTGGCGCAATTGCTCTACCCGCTCCCGCGCCTGGCGTTGCTTGTGTGCCTTGCCACTGGTGACATCGGCGGCGGCGAGGTCGATCAGATCGTGCAACACATCACCAGCCTCCAGGGCCAGGCGACGCACAGCGGAATCGGTCCACGTGCGGGCGTCATACACACCAGGGCGCTGGTGCAATTCAACAATTCGGCGAACATGCTTTTCGGTTTTCTTGTCCGCTTTCAACTCCTGCAGCAAGCGCGCCGCCTGGCGGGCGCCGACAAGTTCGTGGCCGTAAAAATGCACCTCGCCACGCTCATCCACCGTGCGCGTGTGTGGTTTGGCGGCATCGTGCAACAACGCCGACCAGCGCACAATCGGCCGAGGCACGCTTTGGGCCACCACCTGTTTGGTGTGTTCCCACAGGTCCTTTTCGCGATGGATGCCCGGCGTGGACAGGGCTTCATTGGCGAGCCCTTGCAGTTGAGGCATGGCGATGGTGAGCAATCCGGTATCGAGGAGCACCTGCAGGCCATCGCCGGGATACTCGCCTACCAGCAGGCGGGTGAGCTCGGCATAGATGCGTTCCTTGCTGATGTGCGCCAGCTTCGGCGCCTGTCGAGCCATGGCATGGAATGTGGCCGCCTCGATGGTGAAGCCCAGTTGACTGACGAACCGGGCAACGCGCAGTAAACGGAGTGGATCCTCGGCGAAGCGCTCGTCGGCATCACCTACCGCGCGTAAGGTAGCGATTTCGATATCGGCCCGACCGTAAAAGGGATCAATGATCTCGCCGCTGGCGACATTGATCGCGATTGCGTTCACCGTGATATCGCGACGTCCCAGATCGGTGACGATATCGTCGCCAAACTGCACATCGGGATGTCGCGAGCCGGGCTGGTAATTCTCGCTGCGAAAGGTGGTGATTTCGACGGGTACGCTGGAGCCGATGCCCGGCACCACCACGCCGATGGTGCCGTACTTCTCACCGATATCGAAAATGGTGGCGCCAGGGATGGTCTCACCGATGGCGCGCGTTTTCATGGGGATGGCGTTGGTGGTGAAATCGAGATCGGCGGGTTC
>DJVD01000058.1:11774-20933 GCA_002440805.1 Chloroflexi bacterium UBA6265 | reverse complement strand
ATCCGCGCGTGCTGCGGCGAGAGGTGACCCAACAGGGCGTATCCATCTGTGAGTTGCTTGGCCACGTTTCCTACCTGAAGCACATCGGCGTTTTCGGCTGAAAGTGTACACCCGGGAGGCATACGCCCCGGCTATCCGCGTTCGATGAGGCGATTCACCAGCCGGGCCATCTGTTCACGATCGCTTTGACCGAGCGGCGCCGCCACCGCCTCGGCCGCGTGGGCGAGCTCTGTTTGCAGCAATGGCACGAGCTCTCGACCGGTGTCCGTTAACACAAGTTGGAACGCGCGACGATCGCCGGGATCGACGGTGCGCTCAATCAACTGCTGGCCCGCCAGCGAATCGACCATGGTGGTGAGCGTGCGGGCGGTCACCCCCAGGTCGAGGGCGATATCCACCATCCGGGCGGAATTACCCTCACTGTGGGCCGCATGGACCGCCAACAACAGGTTGGCACGGGCATAGCTCATCCCTGCTGGCAGCCCCGCCTGGCCCAGGCGGATATTGGCGTAGCGTTCCACCATGTGCGCCAGCCAGGTAATGGACGTGGTGAGATCGAGGGTGATGCGATCGGTCATGACAGCTCCGGAAACGAGGAAGCGGATACTCCTGTTCCGGAGTATCCGCTATCCAGATCGTGGTGACAACCCGGCACAAACGCTATGCGTGATCGAAACGGTAAATGGTGGTGCTGCTGAACTCTTCACCTGGCCGCAGCACCGATGATGGGAATTCCTCATGGTTCGGCGCATCAGGGTATTGCTGGGTCTCGAAGCAGATGCCATCGGTCTGGCGGTAGAGCGTACCGCTGTAGCCGACAATGCTGCCATCGAGGCTGTTGCCGCTGTACACCTGCAAGCCCGGCATGGTGGTTAGCACCGTCATGCGACGACCGCTGACAGGATCGGTGATTGATGCCGCCTCCACCGGTTCGCCACCGGGTCGCGAGTTGATCACGTAATTGTGATCAATGCCCCGCGCGATCCGGATTTGTGGATCGCGGCCGTTGCGAAGCGCCGCACCTACCGGACCGGGCTGGGTGAAATCGAGCGCAGTTCCATGTACCGGGGCGATAACACCGGTGGGAACCTGGTCTCGTCCGGTGGGGGTGTAATGACTGGCATGCACCTGCAGGATATGGTCATCCACCACACCCGATGCTTCGCCACGGAGATTGAAATAGGCGTGGTTGGTGAGGTTGTGTACCGTGGGCTTGGTGGTAGTGGCGGTGTAATCCAGCCGCAGGCCATCATCCGGCGTGAGGCTGTAGGTGACCGTCGCCGTGAACTCACCGGGAAACCCCTCGTCGCCGTCCGGGCTGACGTGGGTCATTTTCACGGCCGGCCCGAATTCGCCTTCCACCTCTTCAGCATCCCAAACATACCTGTCGAATGGGCGCTCGCCGCCGTGGGCCGTGAACGTGACCTTGTTGGGGGTAAGTGAGTAGGATTCACCATCCAGCAGGAACACGCTGCCGCCAATGCGATTGGCGAATCGGCCCACCACGGTGCCGAAATGCGGATGCTTGTGCTGATACTGGCGCAGGTTATCAAACCCCAACACCACATTGGCCGTTTCACCGTGGACATCGGGCACATGGAGTTCCTGAATCGTCGCTCCATAGCTGAGCAACCCTACCCGGATGCCTCCCTCCACGGAAAGCTCATAACGCGTAACGGCTACACCACCGTGGTAGCCGGCGATGCTACTGGTAAGGGTGGGTAAGGTTGATGCAGGCATGACTCGACCCTTCTGCTGTACGACGACCTTAAGACGATTGTAGCGAACCAGCGCCACTATTGCGGTATCAACTGCACCCCTGCCGGATCGCTGCCGATCGATTCGTTTTCGACCAGGCTCTCCAGGCGATCCAGCCACACCCAGCTATCGTCCGAACCAGTGAGCCGTTCCAGCGTTTCCGCAAGGGCATCGACCAGCAAAATATCGCGCGGATCGCATTTGGGCGCAGCATCTGCTGTCCACGCTTGCACAGCGGTTTGAAAGACCACCGCATCGGGAAACCGCTGGGTAGCAGCTATCGCGAATGGCGTGCCACGAAGGGCGAGTTCCACTTGCAACGGCACCGTGCTGCCGGCATCCGCCCGCGCATAGAGCACGCGCATTTCCCTGTACGGGGTTTCGCGCTCCTGGCGCTGCTGGTCGATGGCGTCCGCCAGCGTGCCGCAGGCATCGCTCTCAATCGCGTTCTGCATGGTGCGAATGCGGGGGGTGACGAGGGTGATATAGCGTGGCAACGGACCGGCCGCCTTTTTCGGTGGAGCACTCATTGCCCAACTGCCATCGGGCGAGAGTTTTCTGCCAGCAGGTTGTGGTGGCAGCACCTTGCCACCATCAAGGGTGAAGGTGGTCACCTTGCCCGCCGAGGGTGTTTTGCGTGCTTCCGCCAACCCGGCCTCGATCAGGAACACGCCAGGTTCGTCGCGCCGTTCGACCGACCACGTGCAGATGAGGTGCTCGCTGGCGCGGGTCATGCTCACATAAAAGAGCTTCCGCTCGGCCTCCAGGTGGGTGCCCTCTGAACTGCGCGAATCCGGGAACACGCCGGAGTTGCAGTGCGGAATGCACACCACCTGCCACTCCCGCCCCTTGGCGCCGTGACAGGTAGAGAGTTCCACGGTGGGGATCTCGCCCAGGAACGCCGGGCGTTGCTTCTCCAGCATTTTCTCCACCCGGGCGATCAGGGCATTGGCGGTAAGGCCCTTCTCGCTGGCAAGGTCGACCAGTCCGCTCAGGCGCGACGCATCCTTGTCGGCACGATCGCGCGCCTCGGCCTTCCCACCATCCATAAACGTACGCACCTGGGTGTTCAGCAGCGAATCGAGGCTGCGCAACCGGGTGGCCACGCCCATTTCACCAATGAGTGCCTTGATACCCTCGGAGAGTTCCTTCTGCTCGCGATCGAATAACTGCTGCTGCAGTTCCGGACCCGGAAACGCAATTTCATCCAGTTCCGCCAGCCGCGTCAATTGCTCAATTCGGTTGCGATCGTAATTGCGGGCCTGGCCGAAGATCCGCACGATCTCGGCGCGGGTGGCCGCATCGGGCGTTGTACCCATGCGCAGGGGAGCCACCTTGAGGGCGCGCATGGCCAGACTCCAGGTAATACGCAGATCTTCCTTTACATCCACCCGGAACGGAGTTCCCTCCCGGATCATCGCCGATTGAATCCCCGGCATTTGGGATCGACGTCGTACCAGCACTGCGGCGGATACCGGTTCCGCCTTCAGGATCTCCTTAATCCGCCGGGCGATCAGGTCACTCTCTCCCTCGGCATCGCGGGACTTGTGCACCTCGATCTCGCCGGGGATTTGCTTGTGCGAGCGCGGATGTTTATCGATCCGGTCTTCGTTGAAATCGATCAACTTGCCGGCCGCATCGAGAATCCGTGGCGGGCATCGGTAGTTAATCGCCAACTCGAACGAAGTGAATTCGCGATGCAGTTCCTGCTTCGGGTAAATCAGGTAATCCGCCGTGGCTCCACGGAATCCGTAAATGGCCTGGTCATCGTCGCCGGTAATCAGCAGCGAGCTTTGACCGGAGATGAGATTAATCAGCTTCGCGTCGAGCAGGTTGATATCCTGGAACTCGTCGACAATGACATCGTCAAATGCCTGCTGCAGCCGGTCCAGCACCAGGTCATCCTGCTGTAATCGGATCAGCGGTCGCAATTTCTGGTCATCGAAATCGATGCCGTTTTTCTGCTGGAGGAATTGTTCATACCCCTGCATCTCGCGGGCAAGCTCGCGCCCGAAGCGGACATCGGACACATCCTCCAGGATCGGATCGTCTTCAAGGTCACGGAGAAGATGTTCGCGATTCTTCGTACACCATCTTGCGAGGTCGGCGGGATCGATGGTGCGCGGATCAATCGCGGCATTCTTGATCTTGCCGAGCATTTCGGTGAACACCGAATGGCCATACTCGGCCACGAGGTCGTTAAGGATCGGCGATGCCGGAAAGTACACCTCGCGCACCATTCGCCGCCGCTCATCGGGGAAATGGCTGTTGAGCAACTGGTAACCAAAGGCATTCAGTGTACTAACGCGCACCGTTTGGGGGACATCAAGCGCCTGCAGCTTGCGCAATACGGACTGACGCGCATTGTTATCGAACGTTAGCAGCAGAATGCGATTGGGGGCGATGCCGCCGGCAATTCGTGCCTGCACGCGTCGCGCCAGGGTCTCCGTTTTACCGCTCCCCGCTGGCGCCACCATCCGGATCGAGGTAGCGGTGGCGTCTACCACCTTTTGTTGAAATGGATCAAGTGTTGGGGCGCTGATCATTCGCTTTCCCCGTACGGCGGGAAGCGCCAATCCATGCCACGATCGAGCAAGCCACCATGACCCAACCCNNGTGGAGCGGCTGAACATACTGCAACTTGCCAGCGAGAGGATGGGTGTGCGGCTGCCACGGTGATTGGCGATCCAGACCATGCTGCCCGGGTGCGCCGGCGCCCCCAGCCGCACCAGTGGAGCCTCGATGGTGGCCAACGCCTGCAGGATCGGATCGAGCGGGTCCATCATGTGGCTGCCAGCCGTCAGCACCAGGTCGGACGATGCTACCGCCTGCTGCATTGCGGCCGCAAGCACATCGGCATCTTCCTCCACCCAGACAATCGGGGCGAGCCGGGCGCCATACCAATCCATCTTCAGCTGCAAGGTCTGCCCGAAGCGATCGCGCACCCGTCCTCCGAGTTCCTCGGCGACGATGCAGGTGACCGTAAGTGGCTGGAACGGGCGGATATCGATGATGGGGCTGGAAATGGCGGCCAGGGCGGTATCGATCGTGGCTTGTGCGATGGCGACGGGGGCGATTTTCACCCCTGCGACCAGCGCATCGGCATCCACGGCGAGGCCATCGTAATGCGTGAACACGCCGATTTCCGGATTCGTATTGAGTTCCAGCAAAGCGTTGCTATCAATCGACAGCAGCCCACGTACCGTGCTGCGGATGTTCACCCGCCCCTGCACGGCCGGCAATTGCGTGGTGTGGGCACCGCGCACGGCTGCGGCAATTCGCGTCACCGCCTCGGCCTCGGGAATATCGGTGGCTTCAAGTTGCACGGCGTGAATAGGTTGGGTCGAACGGGCGAGTGCTGGCAGGTCATCCGTGGTGATCGCATGACCCTTGCGAAAATGCGTGCCAGCGATGGCATGATCGCGCGTGATCAACAGGCCGATATGGTCGGCCGTGAGTTGGTCGGGTTGGATTGCCAGTGGTTTCACGCCATCATCTCCTGTACCAGATTTCCGACCCCGATTGTACGACGAATAGAACACTTGCTCTACCTGGAAGTGATCTCGCGGGGAATTACACCGTCCCGATGATGCCACCACTTGCTGGCGCTGCAATGGTGACGGCAAAACGCGCCCCACATGGTGGGACGCGTTCGCTTCCGACGCCGAAGGGGGGTTAGTTACCCTCGGTGATGACGATATCGAGAATGGTAATAGTGGCGCCGGGGACGCTTTGCTCACCCTGGGCGTTCATGCTCACCGGCACTTCGGAGATGAGATCGACCACATCCTGTCCCTCAATCACCTGGCCGAAAATGGTGTATGCCTTTTGCAGCTTGTTGCTGTTGTTGGCATTGCTGATAAACCACTGGCTGCCATTGGTGTTGGGGCCGGCATTCGCCATCGAGACGCTGCCCTCAATGTAGTTCAACTCTTCGCCGGGCAGCTCGTCATTGAACTGATAGCCCGGGCCGCCACGACCGGTGCCGGTGGGATCACCGGTCTGGATCATGAAATCGCGGATGACGCGGTGGAAGATCACGCCGTCGTAATAATCGTTGCTGGCGAGGCAAACGAAGTTATTCACGGTGACCGGGGCAACATCGGCATACAGCTGAATCACGATCGTGCCGCGGTTGGTCACCACCGTGGCGTAGTAGGCCTTGGTGGTATCGATTTTCATCTCCGGCACACCCGGGTATTGGGCGTAACCTGATACCGAGAAATCAGGCTCATCGCTCCAGCATTCCAGTGCCTCGATTGGGGTGCCATTTGCGGCGGAAGGCGATGCTTCGGGCGTTGCTTCCTGTGCGGCGGCAAACGTAGCGCTCATGGTGAGCAATGCGACCAGCAGGAACAGGGGCATTTGAATCAGTTTCTTCACGAATAATCCTCCAGGTGATCAGCAGGGCGATCTATGCGCCAGGTATCTGCAAAATCATGCCACAGTCAGGTTGTTTCTGTCGGCATTACCGACATCAGCCCGCGAGAGGTTGCCGGCGGTAAGGGAGCATAGCCCGGATAGTTGGCATTCACCGCATCCCATACAAACGGACGGAAAAGCGGGATGCACGGCACCTCGCGCTGGATAATCCGTTCAAGCCGGGTGTAGCGGGCACGCCGGAATCCGGCATCGGGCAAAGCAATTGCGGCCCGCAACAGCGTATCCACTTCCACACTGCTGAAGCCGCTCCAGTTGTGCGGCCCTGTTGACGCCAGCAGTGGCCAGACCAGTTCATGTTGGTCGCGCCAGGGCTCGGAGTAGCCCACCAGCAGGTCGTACTCGCCTTCGGCAACTGCCGCGGCCAGTTCATCGCCTTCCAGCAACGTGATGCTGAGCGAGATTCCGCAATTGGCCAATTGCTCCTGCAGCACTACCGCAGTATTGGCCAGGGTCGCATCGGCATTGTCAGCCAGCAGGTGCAACCGCAGGTCTGGTGGAATGCCGAGTGCATGCAGCGATTCACGCACATCGCCCGCAGCCATCCCGTTGACACCCTCGACATTTTCACTCCAATACTGCGGAGCGAACAGGGTACTNNCGACGCACTTCCACCCTGGCGAGGACCGGAATCGAAAGATTCATTTGCAAATGACACAGGCGATTACTGGGGCCGCCAACGAGGTAGAGCGTTGGCTCCTGCTGCAACAGCGGCACATCCAGCAGCGGCACATTGGGAAGGATATCGATCTCCCCGGTGGCTGCGGCGGTGGACCGTTGCACATCGTCGGCGATGTAGACCATCTCGATCTCATCGATGTGCGGCCGACCGATTTGCCAGAACAGCGGATTACGTTTGAACACGGTAGCGATTGTGCCAGCATCCCGTACAAACGGACCCGACCCCACCCCACCCTGCCGGAGCGACGAGGCAGGATGGGCGAGGCTGGCCAGTAACGACTGATCGGGATCCTCCAGCAACACCCGCAAAACGCCATTACCGTCGACAGAAAAATCCCTGACGTTCTGCAACCGCCAGCCCTCGGCGGAATCCTGGACAGTTGTCAGCATATCGGCGAGATGATTCGCCGAAAGCGGCGAGCCATCGGCGAAAAACACGCTGGCGCGCGGCTCAAGGCCAACAGCAGTCGAGCGCGAATCCAGGGTGGTGGTGAACAATCCGGGAACCACCGCGCCGGCGGCGTTCCAGCGCAACGGGGCATCGTACGCCAGCGAGGAGAGCCACATGCCATCCATGGTGGTGGCCGCAAACGGCGAATCGATATCAGGGGTGCTGCCTATCCCGACGCGCAATTGCGGGATACGCCGGATCGGCACTGGCGATGCCTCCGGTGTTTGCGCCCCGACAGTGCGAGCGATACCCAATCCGCCGATACCAGCCAGAAGTGATCGCCGTGAAAGCCGTTGGCTAGCCATTGAGCACATCGGCAAGCGCCGCTACGAGTTCGTCGGCCTGCTGCTCGGTCCAGATCATTGGCGGCAGGAAGCGGAGCACAAGTGTGCCGGCCATCAGCGCCAGCACGCCGCGATCCTGCAGCGCCTTCAGCATTGGACCGGCCTTCATCTTTAGCTCGATACCGAACATCAGGCCCGTGCCACGAACGGCACGAATGCGATTGCTCTCCAGCGCCTCGATCTTTGCCATGACGTAGGCACCGACGCCAGCCGCGTTGGCGTACAGATCGTCCTCACGCATGATCCGAAGCGTTTCCGCACCACCGCGCGCGATCAGCGAATTGCCGCCAAACGTGCTGCCGTGGGCGCCACCGGGCACGCCATCCGAAATGGCATCCGTCACCAGGGTGACGCCCACCGGCAAGCCGTTGGCAATCGCCTTGGCGGTGACGAGGATATCGGGCACCACACCATTAGCCGCGCTGTAGAACGGAGCGCCAGTGCGGAATCCGCTTTGCACCTCATCGAAAATCAGGATCGCCCCGAAGGTATCGGCCAAATCGCGGGCACGCTGCAACCATTCGAGATCGGCAAGGTGGATGCCGCCCTCGCCCTGCACGGGTTCCAGCATGATCGCAGCCGTTTCAGCGGAGACTGCTGCTTCCAGGGCCTCGAGATCGTTAAAGCCGACATGCGTCACCGCCTGGCCGAGGATGCCCTCGAACGGCTCGCGGTACTTCTTCTCGGCAGTGGCTGCCAATGCGCCCAGCGTGCGGCCATGATAGCCACGCTTGGCAGCGACAATGCCACTACGACCGGTGGCAGTGCGGGCGAACTTGAGCGCTGCCTCGATTGCTTCCGTACCGGAGTTGCTCAGGAACGATCGTCCCACGCCCTTCGGGGCGATACGGGCGATTTCCTCCAAAAACATGCTGCGGGCATCGTTGTAAAAGCTTTGATGGGCAGTGGTGAGTTTGCCCAACTGGTCAGTGAGGGCGGCGGTAAACGCCGGGTGGGCATGGCCGAGGCTGGCGACACCGTAGTTGCTCATCGCATCGAGGTAGCGCTTGCCGGTGGAATCGAAGAGATAACTGCCTTCGCCGCGAACCAGGGCGATATCGCGCTTGGCGTACAAGGGAATCTGGGCGGCATCGGCCGCAATGATGGTCTCGAGGTCGTAATTCATGCAGGTTCTCCGCTGGCGATCACATGGTGGCCGAGCCAGGCATCGAGTTCGTTCATCACAAGGGCAAGGGCGGCAATGGATTCGGGCACGCTGCCGGGGATCATCATGCCGTGATCGCCACCAGGCATTACGATCATGCTCGTTCCGGCCTGGGCGATTTGGGCCAGTTCAACACCCTGCACCGCGTAGTCGGCGTCACCGAAGACGGCCACTGATGGCTGGCTGGTGATCGCGGCCGTGCGGATCGATTCGGCGCGGAGCAGCGGCGTGAGCCAGATGTATGCCGTAGCCTTGTCGAAACCGTTGGTGATCAGCGCCGACATCACCCGGGTGCCAATCGACTTTCCGGCCAGCACCAC
>DJVD01000058.1:3463-11675 GCA_002440805.1 Chloroflexi bacterium UBA6265 | reverse complement strand
CCGAGGCCGGGCAGCATCACCAGCAGCGTATCGCTGCCAATGGACCAGTACGAGTTGGCCACCTTGGCCTCGTAGCCATCGATATCCAGGGGAATAACGGTATAACCCTCCATTACGATGCTCCCTCGATTGCGGCAATCACCTGCGGCACCTGACCAAGATCGGTGATCTGGTGCTCCACCTCAGCCAATTCTGGCCAGGTGCTGTGGAGGTACCCCCACGGGCCGCGCCGAATAAAGGCGGCGTGCATGCCGACACCCAGCGCCGGCAGCACATCATTATCCAGGCGATCGCCGACATACAGGATTTCCTCCGGTGCCAGGTCAAGCTCGGTGGCGATGCGATGGAAAAAGGCCGGATCGGGCTTGGATAGTCCCCAGCCGGCCGAGGTGGCGTTCAACGCCAGCGGCAGACCGAGGTTGGCCATTTCCCCTTCGACGCCCGAACTTTGGTTGCCAGCCGAGCCAAGGATATAGCCATCGTGATGGAGGCGGGTGAGGGTGCGAATGACATCGGGATAAAGATCGCGCTGTTCGATCTGGTAACCAATAATGCCGGGATCGACCGATTCGATCTGCATGATGCTGAAGACGCTGCGATGGTTCTCGCGGCGCTCAATCAATCCGCCCAGCACGCCAAAGAGGGTGAAATCGGGCACGCCCGCATACGCGGCAACCGACGACCAAAAGCGCGTCTCGTTGACAAGCGTCTCCCCCTGATCGAATACTACGGCCTTGATTTTGGTCATTGTTCGGTGCCTCCGTCGGCATTGAATCGTATGCCCGGGGTCTGGCCGAGCAAAGTGAGAAGCAGAGCGAGCCCTTATTCCTCGGGCCGTCACGGGGAATCAGGCGATCACAGTCCCCTTGCCCTGCAGCGCGGCGGTGATCGGCGCATCGATGCGGGCATCAGCGAAAATCACCTGCTGTACCCCGGCTTCCACGGCCTTGATCGCCTGCTCCACCTTCACCACCATCCGGTCGGCAGCGGCAGCCAGGGCGGATTCCGGATCGCTGGCATCCACGCGTGTGATCAGTGTCGATTCGTCATAGCGGTCCTGCAACAAACCCGGTGTATCGCTGAAAAACAGCAGGGCATCGGCACCCATCGCCTCGGCCAGGCCGAGGGCAAGCTTGTCGCCATCGAAATTGATCGGCACACCGCCTTCGGCAAGTCCCGGTGGCGATACCAGCACAACGTAGCCTGCATCCATCAGGGTTGTGATCAATGAGGGATCGAACTCTTTCACCGAGCCGGCATGGTCGTCGCGCAGTACCTTCATTTTGCCATCGGTATCGGTGCCGCGAATCTCGGCCTTGCGCGTGCCAACGGCGATACCGCCATCGATGGCGCTCATGCCAACCGCGTTCACACCCTCGGCCCGGAACGCCGCCACGGCACGCTTGTTTACCTTGCCGCAGTACGCCATCAACATCGCGTCCATGGTCTCGGCATCGGTGTAGCGCGTAACCCGGCCCGATTTGCTGGTGATTTTTCGTACCGGCAGGCCAAGCTGTTCGCACAGGGTGCTGAACTCGGCGTTACCACCATGCACAACCAGCACGGGTTGGTTGAGGGTGGCGATGTCTTTTGCAAAGCGGGTATACACATCCTCGCCGATGCCGGCACCGCCCCCGATTTTCACAACGATCATTTTTTCCTCTTTCACAAAGACCTGTTCAGATTATGGNNTGAGACTTAATACAGCAAAGATCCCAAAAACCCAGGTGTAACCACTTAACCAGCCCACGGCGATACCGGTCACCACAGGCGCCGCCGCAGTGGCCGCATTAAGCACGCTCGCCAGTGATCCATTCACTGCACCAAATTCCTGCACGCTGTAATGCTCCAGCAGGATCGCCGGGCGAAGCAACGTGAGTGCTCCCTTGCCGATTCCGAGGAGCAGGGCTGCAGCAATGGTTACCACCCCGGATGGCCAGACGACGAGCATGATGATCGCCAGCATTTGCGTGGCAAACATCATGGCGGTAAGGATCTCGGTGGGAGCCTTACGCTCGAATACCGTTACGAGCACCCTGGCTCCTGTTTGGGCGGCACCGATCAGGCCAGCCGTCCACGCGGCAGTCGTCGGGCTGACACCGCGATCGATCAGGTAGGCAATCATGTGAACGGTGACGCCTGCCGAGGTGAATGACTGCAGGAAGAATGCGAACGATAACCGGCGAAACCAGATGGAATGCACCAGCGAACGCCAGGAGGATGAGGGCCGGAAATTACGGTCGGAATCGGTTTTACCCGGCGCGCGAATTACGAGCCAGTGCGGAAGGATCGTGCCGATGGCAAGAATACCGGCAAGGACCAACAGCGCATCACGCCAGCCGTATCGAAACTCCAGCCATCCGGTGAGTGGAAAGAAAACGGTGGACGCCAGTCCACCGAAAAACGTAATGATCAGCATCGCCTTGCCGCGGTTCGCACGGAACCACGGGGCAATCGCCGCAAAGGCAGGATCATAGAGTGTGCCCGCAAAGGCAATACCAATGCCGATCCAGACCAGGTAGAACCCGATCAGGGTATCCACCTGTGACCAGGCAAGCATCAGGAGCGTGCCAAGGATGGAGCCGGCAGTCATGATGCCGCGGGCACCATGGCGATCGATGTGGCGACCAACAGTCGGGGCGAGGAATCCGGAAATCAGGAGCGCCAGCGAGTACGCACCCGTGATCGCGCCGGTACTCCAGCCGAATTCGTTTTGCATCGGCACAAGCAGGGCCGAAAATGCGTAGTAGATGATGCCCCAGCTGATGAGTTCGGTGAAGCCAAGCGTCCACGCCATGGCCCAGGCTCTGGGAGAGTCAGATGCTGGCATAGACGACATGCGTGTTCACCCTCAGGAATCCGGTAGCGACATTTCGGGGGATCCGGGTTTGGCACAGCCAAACTCAGATCGGATGCAACCCGGGGAACTCGAGGCCGGTGCGTTCGCCGAAGCCCATGCGGATATTCATCGCCTGCACGGCCTGGCCGGCGGCACCCTTCATCAGGTTATCTGTCGCGGCCATCACCACCACGCGGCGACTGTGCGGATCGCGCTCGAAGCCAACATCGCACCAGTTGCTGCCACTGAGCAGCTTCGGTTCCGGATAGCGATGCACGCCCGCTGTTTCCTTGACCAGACGCATGAAGGGCTCATCCTTGTAGGCCTCGCGATAGATCTTGCGCAGCGCCTTGTCGTCCAGGTCTTCATTCAAAAAGACGTGGCTCGTGGCGAGAATGCCGCGCACGGCCTCGATCGAGGTGGCGCTGAAGCTGACATTCGGGGCGACGTCGGCAAAGGTAAGTTCCTGCACGATCTCGGCGGTGTGACGATGGCCAGTGGGTTTGAACGAGCGGATCACACCACTGCGCTCGGCATGATGGCTGGAAAGGCTGGGTGCGCCACCGGAACCGGAACTGCCGGTTTTCGCCTCGATAATTGTCGGCAGGCTGGTATCGACCACCCCGGCACGGAAGAGCGGATAGAGGCCGAGGATAGAGGTAGTGCTCATGCAACCCGGCGAAGCGATCCAGTCGGCGGTGGAGATTTCCTCGCGATGCAGTTCGGGCATGCCGTAGACAAAGTTCCCGAGTGCCTCAAGGTCGTTATGTTGGTGGCCGTACCAGACATCGTAATCGCCCGGATTATTCAGTCGAAAATCGGAGCTGAGGTCGATCACCACGGGGGCGAGATCGCGCACCTGCGGCAATTTCTCCATGCTGACACCATGTGGCAACGCGAGGAAAAGCAGGTCGGTGGGTTTGAGGTCGGCGCTGGCGATGAACTTGAGGTTGGTGACCTCGCGCAGGTTCGGATGCGTGGTCTTCACGAACTTGCCAGCCTGGCGCTCGCTGGTGACCTGGGTAAGTTCGATGTTGGGATGCATCAGCAGCAGGCGCACGAGTTCGCCGCCCGCGTAGCCAGATCCGCCGATAATAGATGCCGTGAGTTGGGTCATGAGATACCTTCCGTAGATTCGGGTTTGCTACCCGGACTTCCCTGGCTCGGGGAACAAACCCCGAGCATACGATGAATGAATGTTATCGGCTGGCAGCGTGCTGCTCGCCGACCTTGATGACGTAATCCACGATCTTGGCGGGGATATCCACGCCCGTGGTATGGATGCTGTTGCGGAACTCCATGGTGTAGTTCACCTCGTTCACCATCAGGCCGTCCCCGGTTTCAAACAAATCGATCGCCACCACGCCACCACCGACAGCCTCGGCTGCGCGGCGACTGAGATCGTCCAGTTCCGGCGTGATCGGGCAGTTCGTGGCCACTGCACCGCGGGCAGTGTTGGTGATCCAGTGCTCGCTGGTGCGGTAAATGCCGCAGATGGTTTCGCCATCAACCACAAAGGTGCGTATATCGCGCCCCTTCTTCTCAATGAACTCCTGAATATAGAACGCGCCATGGTGGAACGAGCCCAGCGTGACCTTATGCTCCAGCAATGCCTCGGCCGCATCACGGTCGTTGACGCGGCTGAGCAGCCGACCCCAACTGCCGACGGCAGGCTTCAGCACCACCGGGTAGCCCATCTGCTCGATCGCGGCGATACCGCTTTCCTCGGTATAGGCCACCATCGTCCGTGGGGTAGGTATCCCTGCCCGCACGAGGGCAGCAGTGGTGAGCAGCTTGTCGCCACAGATCTGTGCGATCTCATACATATTCACCGTGGGCACGCCCCAATCGTTGAGGATGCGCAACGTGTACAGGGCGCGCAGGTGATTGATGCATCGCTCCAGCACCACATCGCAGGCGAGGAAATGCTGATCCGGGGCCAGCAGATCGAGCGTGAACTCGCGATCGTCAAATCGAATCAGTTCCACGCCGCGACGGGTCAACTCCTCGGCAAGGAGCTTTTCCTCCACACGCACGCGGCTCTGTAACATCCCTACCTTGATCGTCATGCTGGCACTCCATCCTTGTACACGCGCCACGCTTCCTCGACGATCTCGCCGGCGATATCGCGATCCGTAGTGGTCATGAGTCCCTTAAACTCGCCGCCGGTGTTGACCTCGATCACCTTCAGGCCCTCGTTGGTTTCGATCAGATCCACACCGGCGAGGCGGGCATTCACCGCTGCACATGCGCGCAGGGCGAGATCCTCGATCTCCGGTGTCACCGGGCACGGCACACTCACGGCTCCGCGCGCGGCATTAGTGATCCAGTGCTCGCTGGTGCGATAGGAGGCAGCAACGATATCGCCACCAACTACATAGGCGCGGATATCGCGGCCCGGTTTCTCGATGAACTCCTGGATGTAAAAAATCTCATGCAGGATCGAGCCGTGCTCGCTTTTCTGGGCAATGATTGCCCGCGCCTGGTCGGGACCGTTCACCTTGCTGATCAACCGGCCCCAACTACCGGCCACCGGTTTCATCACCGCCGGATAACCAAGCTGCTCACAGGCGGCAATGGCGGATTCGACGGAGTACGCGACGAATGTTTTCGGGCTGGGAATGCCGACCGCTTCCAGCACCATGCTGGCGCGGGCCTTGTCATCGCAAATGCTGACCGAATCGGCAGTATTGAGCGTGGGGATGCCCCACCGTTGCATCGCCCACAGGGTATAGCCGGCGCGTGAGTGGGCAACCGAGCGATCGAGCAAAACATCGATATCGATGCCGCTCTCCTTCGCCGTGGGGGCGGAAAGATTGAGGGTGAGGTTGCGATCGAAAATCGGTGTCACCTCCATCCCCCGGGCGCGGGCAGCCGCAAGGATGAGCTTCTCCTCCTGCCGCAGCCAGGAAACCAGCACACCGAGTTTGAGTCCGGATTGATCGATAAGTGGGGTCATGTTAATCCTGAAGGTGAGCGCAGCGATCCTGAAGGAACCCCGCGCGAAGCGCGTCCAAATGCTGCGGTCAGTCTAATCCTCGAAACCGGGAAGAACTCCAACCAAACAATCCGTAGCTCAAATCGAGCCAACGAGGGTTTTCGGCCTGAATCAGCGCAATCTTCTTCTCTCGAACCCACCCTTTTATCATTAGCTCACGAGCATGCGCTTGATCCCAATCAGGATGGCATTCGAACCATACGAGCCGATTGATGTTGTATTTGTCCGTATGGCTCCCGGCAAAGAAATGAGTCTTGTGTTCAAACAGTCGGCGTTCAAGGTCTGTCGATGCCCCCACATAGAGTGAACGGCTCGGGTTCGACAGTAGATACACTGCGCAGATGTTCGGTTGGCGAGAGATGTAATCAGCCAGCATCTTGGACCGCCTTCGGCGGGAGATCCTTCGTCGCCTCTCCGAGGCTCCTCAGCACTTGCGCGAGAACATTTCTTGCCTTCAAATACTCCGCCAGCTCGATCCGCTCATCCGGCGTGTGATCGAGGCTGGAATCGCCGGGACCATACGCCACGATCGGGCATCCCCACGCCGGGCCCACCACATTCATATCCGATGTGCCGAGCTTCAGCGTGAACCCCGGCTTGCCACCTTCGGCGCGGATACCGCGCAGGAATGGCGGCACCAGTTTGCTCTGCTTGCTGGTGCGATACCCCTCCTGCAGGCCGTCGACTTCAATCTCGGCATCACCTGCGATCTCATGCAGTCGCGCGCTGAGGGCAAGGACATCGAGTTCGGGCGGCAGGCGCAGGCCAATCGACAGCGTGGCGATATCCTCCAGGCCGTTACTGGTGGTGTTGAACGAACGCAGGCTGGGACCGATGCTCCAGAAATTACCCTTGGCATCCTTGTTCCAGATGGCGATTTCCGCCTGCAACGCGTTCCAGAACGCCACGGCCTCCTGGGCCACGGATTCGCCGGGGCCCGCGGTGTGGCGCGAGCTTCGTTTCAATGTATAGATCAGCGAATAGGAACCGCGATAGCCGAGGCAAACGGCATCCCACCCGCTCGGCTCACCGATGATGCAGAAATCGGGTGCTTCCCAGGTGGCGATCTCGGTCGCCCCTGGCGAACCGATCACCTCTTCACCAACAGCGCCGACAACCGTGACGGTGCAGTTCAATTCTGCCGCTGCCATGCTGGCCGCAGCCACAAAGGTGGCCAGCGGACCCTTGGCATCCACAGCGCCGCGACCCCACAAGACGCCGTCCACAATCTCGACAGGGATATGTCCTGCCACCGTATCGATGTGGCCCAGCAACACGATGTGGGTATCGCCGGATCCGATGCGACCGATAACACTCCCCGCCTCAGACTCGATCAATTCGAATCCGCGCGATTGCATCACGCCGCGCAGGTAGTGCACGGCATCGCGCTCCTGGTAGGAGAGGCTGGGGATGGCCACCAGTGAGCGCAGTAGTTCGATATCCGCCTGGTCCTGGGCCGTGAGATCAGTGAGTGAGAGCGACATCCCTCACCTCCCCTGCCCGCGCCGCCAGCTTTCGTAGCGCGTGGGCGGCGATCGCATCTGCCACGGACACATCTCCGAGTTGGGTGGCCTTGCGGAAATCGGCCAGCGGAAACGCATCCCACGCCACCCACATACCGTCGATATGGGCGACATCGATCGCGATGCTACCGGCATCCAGCACACGCGCAGCATGCTCGGCCACCGCGATAGCCCCTGAGGGCGGGATGTTGTCGCCATCAACCGCGATAGCTGCAAAACCGGCAACGTGTATGCGATACCACTCGGTATCCCCCACCAGCGCTCCCGCCTGCAGCATCACAATCTCTTCCTCGGCGGTGCCAAGCACCACCCGATGTTCAATCACCGCATCCGCCGTATCAGCATCCGGCAGGCTGGCCGCCGGGCTGCTATGCAACATTGGGAACATGGTGGCCGGAAAGCCAAGCTGGCCGACGGCCGCCATGGCGGTTGCTTCCGAGAACGCAGCCAGCGCGGGCGGGCGCGGCACACCGGCCTTGTCCCACACCGAGGCCACCTGCAGGCGATTACGCCTGCTGGCGACACCGGCATCGACGATCACGACACCGGCGTTACGCAGCAGTCGATTGATACTGCGGCCAACGGCGCGATTGGCGATGCGGTCGATCATCACCAGCGGCACGATATCCTCGCTACCGGTGATACCGGCGGTGATTTTCTGCACATCGTGCAGGGTTGGGCAGGTCGGCAACGGCATGACAGCGGGCGGGATGGGCATGGCAACAACACCGGCACGTTCCAGCGCCGCGATCACCAGCTTTTCTTCCACTCTCACGCGTGCACAGAGCACGCCGATAGCCGTTGCCATAGTGTTCCCAATCCTGAAACCACGCGCAGCGTGGGTGAAGAACC
>DJVD01000058.1:0-3424 GCA_002440805.1 Chloroflexi bacterium UBA6265 | reverse complement strand
GTGGCGCCGATTGCAGTACGCCCGGGTTTGATACCCGGGCGGGTGCGGCGATTACTCGCCCCAGTCTTCGCCTTCTTCCGGCGCGAGCGCTAGCGTCACCGGCTCAACACTTACGACCTCAAGGTCGGCACCACACTCGCCACAAGGGACGATCTCGCCGACTTCAACGCCGGCAACTTCGATTTCAGCATCACACTCGGGGCAAACAGCGGTAGCAGCCATAATTTATTTCCCTTTCCCGACGCCAGCGCGCCCGGTTTCAACTCTTGCACGGTAGACCATCTACCGAGCATACAGACTCAGTGACCGAATTCGATTCGGTTGTTCATATCATGACGAAAACGGATTGCGATCGCCATGCAGCACCTGCAGCAGCACCGCCTTGTGCACGTGAAGGCGGGCCTCAGCCTGGTCGAAGATGATGCTTTGCGGCCCATCTGCAACCTCCGATTCCACCTCCTGGCCACGATGCAACGGCAGGCAGTGCATAAAGACCGCCTCCGGCTTCGCCATCTCCATGATTTCCTGCGTCACCCGATACGGTGCCAGCGCGATGAGCTTGCCAGGGATCACCGTGGATCCCATGCTTTCGTGTACATCGGTATAGACCGCATCCACGCCACGGGCGGCTTCCCGCGCCGAGGTGAACATCTGCAGTTTCGCGCCAGTTTGATGCGCCAGGGCCTGCGCCTGCGACACCACCTGCGGATCGGGCCCATACATCTGCGGGCTGGCGATATTCACGTTCACACCACTACCGAGCATGGCCAACATCAGGCTGTGGCACATGTTGTTGCCATCGCCGAGATAGGCAAATGTCAGCCCGTCCAGCGTGCCGAAGTGCTCGCGCAGCGCGAAGACATCGCTCATCGCTTCCAGCGGGTGATCCTTGCTGGTGAGGGCATTGAACACGGGCACGGTGGCACCGCGGGCGAACTCCATCAGTTCATTTGGATCGGAGATGCGGATCGCGATGCAATCGACATAGCGGCTCATGACGGCAGCAGTATCGGCCACGGTTTCGCCGCGTTTCATCTGCAAATCCTGCGCGCCAAGGAAAATCGCCTGGCCACCCAGCTGCTCCATGCCGGCCTGGAATGCCGTGCGCGTGCGGGTGCTGGGATGCTGGAAAATCATCCCCAGGGTTTTGCCACTCAACCACATGTGACTGATCTGCTTCTTGCGCGTGCGCTTGAGCATATCGGCTGTATCGAGAATGGCCATTCGCTCCTCCGGAGAGAAGCTCAGATCGGTTAATACGCTGCGGCCGATGAGCGAATCGGTTAATCGCACGACATGCTCCTCGCCTTCATCGGTCCAGGTCAAGACCCGGGACATCACACTCGCCATGGTTAGCACAAGGTATGCACAAGGAGGGCCTTGTGCATGTGGAGGCGATTCTCCGCCTGATCGAAAATAATGCTGCGTGAGCTATCGACCACTTCACTGCTCACTTCTTCATCGCGATGCATCGGAAGGCAGTGCATGAACAAGGCATCTGATCCGGCGGCTTCCATCAGTTCCGGGGTTACCTTGTACGGTGCAAGTTGCACGGCGCGATGGGCGGCGTTCTCCTGGCCCATGCTGACGTGAACATCGGTATAGACCACATCGGCACCCTTCACCGCCTCATAGGCATCGGTGGTGGTGGCGATTTTGGCGCCGGTGCTGTTGGCGATCCACTGGGCATGCTGCACCACGGCGTCACTCGGGCCGTATTCGTCCGGCGTTGCAGAGGTGACCGAGATCCCCATCGCGGCGCCGGAAAGCATCAATGAGGCAACCATATTATTGCCGTCGCCGAGATAGGCGATTTTTAGGCCCTTGAGGTCCCCGAAGCGCTCGGTGAGCGTGAGCAAATCGGCCCACGCCTGCAGCGGATGACAGAGGTTGGAAAGGCCGTTCATCACCGGGATGGTGGCGTGGGTGCCCATCTCCACCAGGGTGTCGTGATCGTAGACGCGGGCGACGAGGCCATCGACATAGCGGCTGAGGATCTGGGCGGTATCGGCGATGGTTTCGCCGCGGCTGGTCTGCAGGTCGTTGACGCCAAGGAAAATGGCCTGGCCGCCGAGTTGGGCCATACCGGCCTCCAGCGAAACGCGAGTGCGGGTACTGGGCATTTGGAAGATCATGCCAA
The DNA here is from genome assembly GCA_002440805.1 of Chloroflexi bacterium UBA6265. Taxonomy (GTDB): domain Bacteria; phylum Chloroflexota; class Chloroflexia; order Thermomicrobiales; family UBA6265; genus UBA6265. Next base: position 1,284 of record DJVD01000058.1, on the reverse strand, counting down.
TGGATTTGCCAGTGAGGTAATGATGCGGCTGGTTGTTTTTGTGCATGCGCTTGAGGCGGGCAGCGGTGTCGATCACCTCGTGGATTTCTTCCGGGGTGAGATCGGTATCGGCCAGCAGGTGTCGACCGCGCAGGCGCGTGCTGAGGGAGAACGATGGCAACGCCGGCATGGTGGGTCCACCCAGCAGCGAGGTGCGGGCGGTAGCGAGGCCATTCAGTTTTTGTTCCACACTCGGAACGGAATGAATTTCTGGTGGCGAAATGGTGGTGATGGCTGGTGCGGCTTGTTCCATTGCTCGAATTCCCCTTGGGTCATGTAGACGCCGATCGGCAACCACACCGTGTGGTGTCCAATCAAAGGGGCGAGAGACGTCGGTTCCCGCGGTACCACCCTTCTTGCGCGCGCTGAAGGTAATCAGCGGAAGCGCATCTCGTAGCTGTTGCTTGCATGGGGGCCATCCATCCACACCTACTTGCCAACTATGGCTTTCTTCGGCGGGCTGCTCCCGGATGCGTTCGGCGGTGATCCACCAGTGCCGGGCTTCCACCAATTCCGGCTCGCTAGGGCGATCACACCGCGTACTCCTTCCGATCGACGCAGGCTGAATATTGGATTGTGTGGGGGCTATCTGTGGTGATGGCGCCAGGCGACTACGGCCGCTAGCGCATGGTACGGACCACACGCCTGAGCGGCCGTTTGGGAGAGCGGGATACGCACTCCGGGCCGAGCTGTGGCGCAGATGGTTTGAACGACGTACCAATCATGAGATCTTCTCCGGAGCGAATATAGTAAACGCTCACGTGCGTACATGAATTCCACATGCACGAAATCGGCGTCCAGGAGACACCCCACCCCGCACCCAATCGGGTACGAGGTGAATGTACGGTGTGGTGAGGTGTGATGTCAAGCCCCGGAAATTAGGCGGCGTTCGGTTCACGCGATTTTTCCATGTCCACAACGGCCGGTTCCACGGGNNACGGGATCGCCATGATCCCGGTCTCCCCTATCTCCGCTGTAAGCGTTAAGCTGCTGGTGTCGATGCCGGATACGCAGCGGGATCGGGCACCAGATCCTCCGTCGGCATCACGGCCTCCGTCGGCGTTGGTATCAGTTCCGGCGTTGGAGTTGGCACTGGTATTAGCACCGGGGTCGGTTCCGGTGTTGGCATCGGCACCGGGGTCGGCTGCTGCCGCACCACGTCAATCTTTAGGTCCACAAGGTCGGCACCATTCAGGTAGTGCACCTTCACCTCCGGTGGATCGATATCTGCCGGGAGGTTGGTCA
>DJVD01000165.1 GCA_002440805.1 Chloroflexi bacterium UBA6265 | reverse complement strand
CCGGGCCGGTGGCGGAAGGTTGCGTGGGTGCCGGCACCGGCACATTTGCCCTCGGTTTCAAGGGTGGTATCGGTACCAGCTCGAGGGTAGTACACGACGAACACCTGGGTGCCTACACCATCGGTGCGCTGGTGCAGAGCAATTACGGTGGCATCCTTACCGTGCAGGGGAGGCATATCCATCCTCCCGCCACGCCGTCATCGGATGATGGCAGTTGCATGATCATCGTCGCCACCGATGCCCCGCTGGATGCCCGCCAACTCGGGCGGATCGCCAAACGGGCAGTCTTCGCCATGGCCCGCACGGGCGCGAGCTATAGCCACGGCAGCGGCGATTACGCCATCGCCATCAGCACCAGGCCAGGCGTCTGCCGGCCCGATGCGGAACTCAGCCCACTTTTCGTTGCTACCATGGATGCCGTCGAGGAAGCGCTCCTCAACAGCCTCTTTATGGCGGAAACAACCCACGGCATCGACGGTCATGTGGCGCTAGCCGTAGACGCCAGCATGTTGTAACAGCCCTGTAACACCTGTGGCTGGTTTCTCCGGCACGATCATGACTATGAAGCGATCGCCACTCGCCCCGCGGGACGACCACTCACATATACGGCAGGCCAGTCGCACCCGTTGGGCGACAATGCGTGCCGCCGCGCTCCAGCACCTCTCCTGGTTGGTGTTGGCCGTGATCGTGCTGTTCTTCCTTGTCGCCCTCGCCCTGATTCCACCGTTCCGCGCTGGCACTGCCGATGCCTGGATGGTGCTCTCGAGTGGTGATCAGGCTGCCATTCGCGAATACCTCCGCGGTTATGGCGGCTGGGCACCGGTGATGTCAGTGGTGTTAATGAGCGCGCAGGTGGTACTCGCACCCATCCCTGCCTCGGTTGTGCAGCTCTCCAATGGCGTGGTGTTCGGTATTTTGGGTGGGGCGGCGCTGAACATCGTCGGCCAAATGGTGGGTGCGACGGCAGCGTTTTACATCTCCCGCATCCTGGGACGTTCAGTGGCCGAACGCTTTGTCGGCCGCATCGATACGGGCGGCAACACCGGGCGGTGGCTCGATCACTGGGGAGCGCGGGCGCTGTTCGTAATCCGGGCAATCCCGGGCATGCCGAGCGATTTCACGAGCTACCTGCTCGGCCTCACCCACATGCCGGCGCGCACCTATCTCACGGTTTCTTTGCTTGGCTACATTCCCCAGAGCATTGCCTATGCCTGGCTTGGCGATGCCGCCACGGAGTGGTTTTGGTGGATTGTGCTGGCCGGTTTCGGCATCAGTAGCGTGATTGCCCTGATCGTATGGCTAACGCGCAGACTGTTTGCGCCTCCGCCGCGGCCGGTGGTGATCCCGGAGCCGGAACACGATTCCTGCTAGCCTGAGACTGAGATCGCGATGAACCGCATTAATAGGAGGGAAGCCAATTCATGCATATCGTTACAGACCAGGATCGCGTGCATTTGCACCGCTGTGTCGAGCTTGCTGCCGAGGCGGCGGATAACGGCGACCAGCCGTTTGGATCGCTGTTGGTAGATGCCAACGGGCTAGTGCTGTTTGAGGACAGGAACCGGATAAGCACGGGTGATCCCACCCTGCATCCGGAATTCGCCATCGCCCGCTGGGCCGCCAGCCATCTTGCTCCGGAGGAGCGGGGGACATGTACCGTCTATACCTCTGGCGAGCATTGCGCCATGTGTAGCGCTGCCCACGCCATGGTGGGGTTGGGACGCATTGTGTACGCCACCAGCGGCGATCAGTACCGCACCTGGCAACGCGAGTTCGGAAACGCTGGCGCCGGGGTAGTGGCACCGTTGCCGATCAACGCCGTTGCGCCCGGCATCCCTGTCGCCGGGCCAGAACCCTCATTGGCGGCGGCGATCCGCGCCCTGCATGAACGGGTGGCGCGCAACAGGGAGGGGACCAGCTGATCCCCTTTCTTGCATCTTCAATCGGGAGAGGCGGCTATGCCTTGGCCGGGGTATCGATCATCCATCGCACGCCGAACTTGTCGGTGACTTCGCCGTAATAATCGCCCCAGAACATCTCGGCCATCGGCATGCGCACTTTGCCACCGGCGGAGAGCGATGCGAATAGCTGATCGGCCTCGGCCCTGGATGCTGGCGAAAGCACAATGGTGACATTGTTGCCGACCACCACTGGCTCAAAAGCCTCATCCAGGCCAGCGTCCGGCATATCGGCGATCATGACCGGGTGTCCACCGAGAATCAGCACCTGTGAATTCATCACCAGGTTCTTCACATTGTCCGGCATCGGGGCATCGCCCTCGGCGGTTGGCATATCGCCCCAGCGCATGATGCTTTCGATTTTGGAACCGAACACCCCGGCGTAAAAGTTCAGCGCCTCCTCGGCGCGGCCCGTGAAGGTGAGATAGGTTTGTACCTGGCCTGCCATGTGTATTCTCCTGCCTCTATGACTATCAGTGAGCCAAACGTGGTTCGCCGATGGTGGTGGGATGCATCCTTATTGCAGTGGCTCGGCCAGCGCAACGATGATGCCGGCGGGGCCGCGCAGGTAACAGAGTCGATACACATCCTCGTATTGCACAATTTCCCCAATCAGTTCTCCACCCACGGCCTGCAATCGGGCCACCATCGCGTCGATATCATCAACGCTGAACATCACGCTGCGCAGTCCGAGCGTGTTTGGCGGTGCTACGGCGGGTGCAGGAGTGATCGCATCTGGATGGCTGAACCGGGTAAGCTCCAGCCGGCCGAGACCGTCCGGGGTTTTCATCATCGCGATCTGGCAGCGAATGTCGTCGATGGCATTGAGCCGGTTCACCACATCGCCCTCGATTGGCATTTCGCCCTCAAGTTCCATTCCCAGCGCAATGAAAAATGCCTTGGCCGCCCCGATGTCGGTGACGACCATGCTGACATGATGCATTTCCAACAGAGCCATGATGGTTCCCCCGTTGCTGTACCGCCGGTGCGTTGGCTTCAATCAGGATCGCTCCAGCATCGGCGGTACCCAGCGTGCTTTACTCCGCAGTGTTGTAGAACATCCAGTTCACACCGAATTTGTCCGAGAGATCGGCGAAATAACCGAAGCCGGCATCGGCCGGGGCGAAGCGGACGGTGCCGCCATCGGCCAGCAGCGCGAACAGGCGATCGGTTTCCGCCCGGGAATCGGGCATCAGCACGATGGCGGTGTTATTGTCTTGCACCAGCGGCCCACCGAACTCGGCGAGATGATCGGAGGCCTGCAGCAGGTAATCGCCAAAGATCAACATCTGCATGTTCATCACCTTGGCCTTGGCCTCGTCGGACATTTGGGGACCGTCGGACTCTGCGCCTTCCATCTGGAATTCGCCATAGCGCATGATGCTCATGATGGTGGTATCGAACACGCCGGCGTAGAAATTCATCACTTCCTCGGCGTTGCCATCAAAGTTGAGGTAGGTGCCGACAGATGCCATAGGTATGCCTCCTGCATGGGTAGGCAGCGCCTCCGCCGCCTTTCGATCGCATGGTAGCGGATGGACACAGCCGCGGTTTATCGGATGTTGCGGTTATGGGAATGGCTGCTTTCGATCCACATCCCACCATCCTGAGGGCCGTGGTCACACCATAAATGGAACGCTTTAGCCCGTGGTTTGGGAGCGAAGCGCGAGGATACCGGCCACGGTAACGACGGCGACCACTAGGTGCGTGATGGCAAGCGTGATGGTGCTGGCGGTATCGAAATCGGTTGGTGTGGTCATGAAGAAAATGGTGGCAATGGCGAGAACCGGTGCAATCACCAGTGCCGCCGGGATCGCCTGGCGCCATCGCGGTGCCAGCAGCGCCACCAGGGTCAGGCCAATCAGCATCGGAATGGCGGTGAACGCGGTCAGCAACAGCGCATAAACATGCTCCGATGTGCCATCCACCGTGAAATCGAAGCTCGCACCCGCAATGGTGCCGATGGCATACACCACCAGGTTGAGGACAACGGCAATCAGTACCGTGCCAATCACCGTTGCGGGGATGCTCCACCGCCGCGAAAACGAATCGAATGATGCCAGTGTTGCCATGGGTATCGTCCTTTGCAGGTATGGATTGTCGGCCAGGTGTTTTCAAACATCGTAGCGAACGCGCCTGGGATGGGTTTATTGAATATTGCGGTTCGGTGGGGCTTTGTATACTTGGAAAAAATCCAACCTGAAAGCGGGGATAGCAACGATGGCAAAGCTGTATCGAAACACGGCCACGGATGAGTACTACATCGACACCGCGATGGATGGTGAATTTGTCACCCTCCAGATCCATCCCGAGGGCCGGGAGTACCTGGTGCAACAGGGCGTGGAGGAAGGCGACCGGGTTCCGGCCGAAGTGTTCGTTGTTCTGGAAGAGAACGACTGGCTCACGGCGTTGAAGGACGACTCGCTTTTCTCGCCGGACACTGATGTCTCGGTGCGGGAACCTCAACCGGTGCGGAACGAGAATCTGAGCGAGACGAACGCAATCGTCACCGATCTGCACGTCCCACCAGATGAGCCGCTGCCAAGTGTGCGCCTGGAGCCGCGCCCGTGGATGGAGCAGGAGAACGTCGAACGCATGCGGTCGGAAACCGACCCTATGGCTGCAGACGCCGGGCACCCGCAACGCACGTTCAGCGCAACCCCAGCCGACAAGGCCAACGCCAACCCCCTGACGCACCCCGAAGACGCCGCGTTCATCGGCGGCGTGTGGTTCTGGGTGCTGGTCGTCGCAGCGGTGGCGATCATCGGGTGGGGGTTGATCGAGTTGTTCTAGTGCCACCCTGCGTGGAGCCAGATGGATTGACCTTAACTCTCTACTTACCGTCGCATCCTAAGGGGGGTATTGGGGTAAGCAGCTGTTGTGTCGAGTAGGCCATAATCGGCGCACGCATTCCATCGAATGCGTGCGCTTCA
>DJVD01000091.1:296-16133 GCA_002440805.1 Chloroflexi bacterium UBA6265 | reverse complement strand
CCGCGCCCTGGTTGTAGGCAGCACTTGCCTCAATCAGTACGCGCATTCAGATCTTTCAGGTCGGTGCGGAGTACCCAAAGATACACGAGACCGCCCACGATGATGAGGCTACCGTAGGTGACAACACGATCCAGCAAGGCAATTGCACCGGCTGTGCTGCTGCCCACCCCGATCGATGTCAACGCGTAGATCATGATGCCTTCAACAAACCCCAGACCGGCGGGCGTGATCGGAACCGTGCTGACAAGGGCACTTAGCAGCGCCACCATGATAGCGGCCTCGTAGGGAATCACTTCACCAAGCGCTCGCGCCACGAGGTAGACGCGAATGCCATCGCTTAGCCACAGAACAATCGACACGCCAACCGGCAGCACCGGCTTGGCCAACGAATCAAAAAGACCATTTCGCACGCGTCGATACACACGCACAAGTCTGGTGGGCAAGATGGTTTCGATACGATCCCGCAGGAACCAGAGCACAACAACGCCCACCACGCCGATAACAACCACGCTGCCTCCCACCAGGAAGGCCTGCTGGGCGCGATCGGGGGTGTGGGTGCCGTACACGGCCGCTCCTGCCAGCAGCAGCATGCCCACCAGCACCACCAGGTCAATGAGGCGCTCGGCCAACATCGTGCCGAGAGAGATACCAAACGAGGCACCTGCGCGCCGCTTGATCAGGTAACAGCGATAGGCATCGCCCATCCGGGCGGGGAGGATCGAATTGGTGAACCAGGAAAGCGTGAAGATCTGGAACATCCCTACCAGGCCCGGCATGGTGTGGCCCGTGGCTTCGCTAATCTTTGCCGACGCCAGCATGTGTTTCCATCGCCAGCCGCGTAGGACGAACGTGAAGTAGTAGACGATAAGCGCCCCGCCGAGATACCAGATATTGGCATTGCGCATTTGCCTAAACGATTCACCAACATCGATGTTCGTGCGCCGAATGACGAAGAACAGGATCACCATTGCGAAAGCGAACGAAACAAGTGTCCGCGGTGAAAACAGCGAACTCCCGATGTCGCGAGGGGCGGTCTCGTCCGGATCGTTACTATCCAGCGTGATCAGGTCTTTGTCGGACTTGGTGGATGACGACACTATGCAGGCTCCGGCACGGCTGAGGAAGGGACAGGTGTTGGTGAATGAGAATAGCGCGTGAGTGGTTCCGGGACGAGGTTGAGGGCGATGGCCGACAGCACCGAAAGCTGCAGTCCGAGGCTCAACACGTTCAAATAATCGACCATGCTGTGGGCAATGTAGGCCACGAACACCGCCAGCACGCCAGAAATAAGCCAGAATTCTCGGTCCGTGCGAGCACGCCGCCGGGCCGTGATGACGCTCCAGATGCTGGCAACGAACCAGGCGGCATAGGCCGCAATCCCCCATATGCCGGCCTGGGCACCCATTTGCAGCCAGACATTGTGCGCCTGGCCGCGGGGGAAACGGTCGATCCAACTGGGGACGTACTCACGATAATTTTCATCGAACTCGCCCGCGCCGATTCCGGTGAGGGGCCGATCTTCGATCATCAGGATGGCGGTTGACCAAAGCGCGCCTCGGCCCGCACCAACTTCGTACGACGAGTGCGTTTCGATTGACTCTGCAGGCATGGTCTCCACCTGCAATTCCAGGAATCTATCTATTTGCGACTGACCGGGTGGCGTTAGCAAGAATCCACCTACCACCACCAGCGCAGAGATAAACGATATGAGCTTTACCCGATGTGGAAACTGCCACCACAGCACAGCGCAGCCCAATGCCATCCCTACCCAACCGCCGCGCGATTGCGTAAGCAGCAGCACGAGAGTACCGCCTCCACTGGCAATGATGAGCAACCACTTCTCAATGTCGCTGAAGTGCCGGGAACCGCTCTTCCGCCAGGCAAGCGGGATACAGGCGAGAAAGAACGGAACTGTCATTTCCATATATGCGGCGAGCGTATTGGGAGTGCCGAATGTGCCATACACGCGGATGGCACCGCCGACTAAAAAGTCCGATGGACCTGCCTCCGACAACAACTGCCACAGGCTCATGAGCGACAGTCCGATCACACCGGCAAGCATTGCCCAGAGACTGTAGCGAATGTCCACCCAGCATGTGATGACAGATCGGGCGATGACAAAAAGTACGCCCGCTATGGCCCAACGATAGGTCTCCTGGAACCACAAACCCGGATCGTCGACAGCAACAAAACTCACTGCATAGGCGGCCACTACCAACAGGAATCCCACCACGATGGAATCCAGCCAGATCCGTCGTCGCCAGAACACGATTCCCCAACCCGCAATGAGGCCAAAGATGGCAAGCTGCGTGATCGTGATTTCACCACGGACAAATGGCAGCATGATAGTCGATTGCATGGGAATACTGGCAACCACGGCCGCCACCACCATGGCCGGTTGTCCTATTGCCAATGCCGCGATTGCCGCTAACGCTGCAAGGGTAACGATCCAGTGGATGCCAACGCTCGCCAGCAGGACCATTCCTGCCACCGCTATCACCAAAATCCGGGTGGTGGCCGATGGGAGGGTCATCTGCCGCTGCCCTGCCAGGTTGGCCATGTGGTCATCGGATCGTCCGTCTGTATCGGAGCGGTCGCCCTGGCAGGAGATTCCGTCGGCGAAACAGTCCGAGCACGAGGCACGGTAATCAGCAGCACAATGAAAAACCAGCTCATGGTAGCCAGGTCCGCGAGGAAGAAGCCGTTATCCACCATTGAGTGAACGAAGCCGCCAAAGAGGGCCGCAACTGCTCCCATGGCCCACGCATCACTCTTAATCGAAGACGTGCGCTGCTGAATCCACCACACCAAACCACTCCCCAGGGTTAGAAGCGTTGCGAGTCCCAGCACACCGAGGCGAAGCCAGGTATCGAGGATGATGTTGTGGGGATGGGAAGTGTACCGCTCGGGCCATCCCATGGGTTCGACAAAGCGGCGCGTGTATTGGTACAGGAACTGGTCCGGCCCTACGCCGAACACCGGATGTGCCTTAATCATCTCGATGGACGAGCGCCAAATGGCAAAGCGGGTGGGCTCGGTGCCATCGCCCCCGGCATCCAGCAGTCGATCCGGAAAGAGCAAAAGGCCAATCAGTCCCACAACCGCGCCGGCAGCGACCAGACCCAGCAGCCATCGCCAGGCACCGACGAATACAAGCACCACCGCGACGCCGACCATTACACCAACCAGCGCGCCACGCGAGAACGTTGCCAGTAGGCCAATCATCTGCACGGCCGCAAGGAGCCATACCGGCAGCCATCGGGGCCGCATGATACCGACACCGAGTGTGAATAGCAGGGACCGCTCGAGGAAGATCGCCAGGTTATTTGGGTGGCTGTAGAGTGCTGTGGCGCGAGTGATGTCACCGGCCTGGACACCGCCGAAATCAAGCACGATCTGCGCAACGCCATATCCCGCCACCACTGCACCTGTGGCCATCAGCACCACGCTCACCCAGCTTCGGTACAACGGCCGCCGCAGCACCAGTCGGGCAACGGCAAGAAACGCAATCGGTTCGAGGATGACGGTTCGCACTTCACGCAGGCTTTCGCTGCGATGTCCCGGATCGGCAAGCGTGAATATGGAAAGCGCTGTCGCAGCTACCAACATCACAACGGGCACCACAACCTGCGCAGGTGTGAGGATGTCCAACAGGTGCTTCCAACCCGATCGAACCGATACCAGGAGCAAATTGAGGCCAATCCCGATGGTGCTGGTCAAAATGGCCAGTTCAATGAGCGAGAACTCACCCCGCGGCATAGGGTGGATGTGTTGCATGGTCGGCAACGCCATCATCACCGCTGCCAATCCGGCCGCGGGAGAGATAGCGCTGAGCGTGATCGCGGCAACAACAAGCGCGAAGCCTGCAGCTGTTTCGGCGCCAACGTCGTACCACACCAATGTGCCGATTGCTGCCATCAAGGCGGTACACACAATAGCGATGAGCATCGGGAAGCGGTTGCCAGTGGTGGTGGGGGTCATCGTTGCCGCTCCGGTATCCAATCAGGCATTCGAGGCAATTCGGGTGAGCTCATGGTTTCCCAGCGAGTGAGATGCCCGGCACGAATCGCCACGAGATAGATAAATGAGCGCAGTCCCAGCAACAGCACCAGCACACCAGAGGCGGTGATCATCATGATGGGCCAGATAAAGGGCGGTTGCCGCTCTACAACCATGCCGCCAAGTGTAAGCTGGCCCGGCTCTGCGAGGGTAATTGTGACGACGTGGGCCTCATCTTCAAGATTGGCAAAGAGACGTTGGGGGAAATCGTTGGTCTGGTACTGATAGTAGTAACTCCACAGACCGTCCCCTGCACCTCCATCGATCACCTCGCCATCCAGCTCAATCTTCAGGTCGCCCGATTGAGGTCCCGTGCGGATAAACCCAATGAGGCCAGTGCCCTGGAACTCGAATGTGACGCTGGCACCTGTCTGCCCGGTTGTGCGAAAGGTCCGCCCTTCGAGGTGTTGATCGGCCCAGTTGCCTTCGTAGTGCAATGAATCCGCGTCCATAGGAGTGAAGCCGGTGTTTGCGATATCGGAGCGGCGGATGAGGGCTGGATCATGCAACCGACGGAACAACGGAGTCGATCGCCCGTCAGGCGCGGTGGCGTATGGCGCTTCGGGGTCACCCGGCACGGTGGTGAATTGCCACTGCACCATGAGCCCCATCCATGGCCACTCACTCCAGGCGCGCTGTAATCCGCGCACGACATACTCGGCTTGCTGATCCCGGGTCACATTCTCGCCATCGGCACTCCAACCAAAGGATGTCGCCCACACGGGGGCTTCGCCATCGCCATTGGACACCATGAGTTCCCGATAGAGGATCGCCCTGGAGAAATTGAGCCGCTGTGCATTGACACTGCGATCGTCCGGCGATGACTGGCCACCATCAAGCCTGATGGCGGCGACATCAAAGATATCCCGCGCGCCCGCAGCGTAGAGGCTTTGGAGGAAATCGATGTCGCCAAGGCCCTCCGGCACATCACTCTGCGCCGCCGCCTCTGGCAGGATAATTTGCACTTCCGGATTGCCATCGCGGGCTCCATAGAACGTCGCCGAAAGGTAAGGACGAAAGCTCTCACCAGTGGCGGGAACGCCACCCCATCGACTGGCGAGATTCGGCATCTGCCACAGCTGCGCAAACCGGATCGATTCAGGATAGTGCGATGTCAATTCACGTGAAAAATTCTCCAACACCGCCGGATCAGCCGGGGGCTGCACATCGCTGGGGATCATTGTCCCGGCCCAGCTCCATTCGGGCGAATCCACGATCACGGCGATAACACCGATGTCACTTTCGTTCAATCTATTGAAGATAGGATCGTAAACCGACCAATCGAACTGCCCCTGCGCCGCTTCAACCTCGGCCCAGCTCACCTCGTGGCGCACAAAGCCATATCCCGAGTTCTTCAATGTGCCCACGACGCTATCGATTTGTTCAACCGTCAGCCCTCGCATATCCACATTGGTCGAAAGCTCGCGGCCACTGGGTTGCACAACGTAGGGCTGAACCGATCCGCTCTCCACGCCACGATGGAGATACATATCGGTAATGGCGGCTGCGGAAATGAGGCCCACGCCGACGAAGATAAGAATGAGCGATTCCAGTAAATGAGCCAGGTCGCGCCGACGGTTACGAACGTGCTGGAGCCAAACGATGGCGCCGGCGAATCGGTATGCGAGGGTTGCGGCGAGACCCACTGGTCGCGGCCGGCGTGACGATCTTTGCGGTTGTGGTTCTACCTCTCCCGGATCGAGCGGGTATTCTCTCACAACGTCGGCACTTTCACAGGCATCACAAAACGCCCAACAACGGGCAATGCTCAAGAGAGTATAAAGGGCAACCATTGAGTGGGTGTGAAAGCTGCCGTATGCTGGCACAAACGTTCACACGGCAACCGCTGGAGGTTTCATGAGCAACGATCCGCAACCGATTACCATCGAAGATCTGTTCACGCTCGCACAGGTTCACGATCCCCAAACACACGGCAACACTGTGGCGTGGGTTGTCACGAAGATCGATGAGAAGGCCGATACATACACGAGCGCCATCTGGGTGGCGAATACCGATGGCAGCAATGCCCGGCAGCTGACCAACGGCACCTGGCGCGATACCAATCCTCGCTGGTCGCCCGATGGCAAGGTGCTCGCGTTCACTTCTAACCGACCGCCAGTCCTCACGCTCCCTCAGGAAGAGTCGGAATCGTCAGACGACGACAAGAAAGCCGAGAAGAAGAAAAAAGATAAAGCGACGAACGACAAGCCCAAAAAGCATCCGAACCAGCTATGGACAATCCGGATTGACGGTGGCGAAGCCCAGCAGGTCAGCAACCTCAAGTATGGTGTGGGCCCGGCATCCTGGAAATCGGACGGGAGCGCGCTCGCGTTCAGCGCCCAAAGCGACGCCGAGCCGGGAACGGCTCCAATGACCAATGGCGATGTGGCCGACGAGCGTATCATTCGCGACTTGAGCTATCGCTTCGATGGTGTGGGCTACCGCGAACGCTACAGCCACATCTGGTCGGTTGAACTTTCCACTGGCAACCATACCCAGCTCACCAGCGGGGATGTGAGTGATTCCGATCCGCAGTGGCAGCCTGGCGGCGACACGATTGCGTTTATCGGCAATCGCCGCGACGATCGCAAACGCTACCTGAATGTGAACCAACTGCTCACCGTGCATGCCAGTGGCGGCGGAATCGAACGCATTGGTGCCGATGATGCATCGTACGATTCACCGGCCTGGAGTCCAGACGGATCCCGCATCGCATGGCTGGGCCACGATGACGCCCGGATGAACACCCGCAACGACAACCTGTGGACTGCCAGCGCCGATGGCAGCAAGGTGAAGAACCACACCGAAAAATGGGATACCAGCGTCACGGATGTCGGTATGAGCGACGTTCATGGCGGGAGCGAAGGTCGACCTCGCTGGCGTTCGGACGACGAGATCCTGTTTCTCGCCTCACGCCAGGGTGAAACCCAAATTTATAGCTTCGGGGTGAGTGGCCGATCCTCGGTCCCCAGGGCGATTACATCGGGCAAGCGACGGATCGGTGGGTTTGGCATCACCGATTCGGGCCTTGCCTTTGTCGCCGGGCAGATCAACCGCCCGAAAGAACTGTTCGCCAGCGACGCAGATGGATCCGCCGAGCAGCAGATCAGCACCGCGAACACCGACGCCCTGGAAAAATTGGTGCTGAGTGACGCGATTGATATCACCGCCACCTCACACGACGGCAGGGAGATTCAGGCCTGGTTGCTGCCACCTGCGAATCGCGTTGAAGGGAAGACCTACCCGGCCATTGTTGAGATCCACGGCGGCCCACACGCGATGTATGCCTATGATTTCTTCCACGAAATGCAGGCGATGTCGGCCAAGGGTTATGCGGTAATCTTCAGCAATCCCCGTGGTTCAGCTGGTTATGGCGAAGAGTTCAATGCCTGCACTCGCGCCAACTGGGGCGTCGCCGATATGCCAGATGTGATCGCGGCACTGGAGGCAGCGGATACAGCAGTCGACTGGATCGACACCGATCGCCTCGGTGTCACCGGCGGATCGTATGGCGGCTACCTCACAAATTGGATCGTTAGCCACGATGACCGTTTCAAGGCAGCCGTCACCCAACGATGCGTTTCCAACTTCCATTCGTTCTTTGGTACCAGTGATATCGGCGTCAACTTTGGCGAATTCGAATTTGGCGGCGTGCCCTGGAAGGATGCCGAACTCCTGCTTGCGCATAGCCCGATCAGCCATGTCGACAAGATCAACACGCCACTGCTCATCGTGCACAACGAAAACGATCTCCGTTGCCCGATTGAGCAGGCGGAGCAAATGTTCACCGCACTGAAGTACCTTGAGCGCGAAGTGGCCTTCGTGCGGATCCCGGAAGAAAGTCACGATCTCAGCCGAAGTGGCACCCCGAGTCGTCGCAAGGCTCGCCTGTCGCACATAATTGGGTGGTTCGATTCGCACCTGTAGGAGACCATCCATTCATGCCAGCCAATGTCCCGCTGCAAAGCCTCAGTGAGCGCCTGAGTTCGGAACTTGCAGCCAGCTTCGATCCACGTGCAACTGGCCCCATCATCGGCGGCGAAGGTCTGATTCACGGATTCGAACGCTTCGGGTCGCGAATTGCATCGGCCGATGTTACGCTGGCCGATGCCCTGTCGGTAGCGTTGAGCGCACTGAATTCGGTTTACGATCGATTCGGCCAATCGGCACCGGCCGGCGATCGCGATCGCGCGGCCGGCATCGCCCTGGCTTGCGTGGCCGAAGCATTCACCGGCTCCAGTAGCACCGCATCAAATGGTGAGAGCCAGTCCAGTCACTTCCCGGACACCCAACACGAACGCCTGGCAGCGCTGCATCGTATCAACCGCGCGGCTACAAGCAACATGCACTCCAAGGAAATGCTCGATATCGTCGCCGATACGGTGAAGAGTGCGACCCATAGCGATGCCAGTGCGATCTTCCTCTACGATGATTCGACGGGCCTCATTACGCTCAACGCCACGAACGGTCTCAATCGCGACGCAGTTGGCACGGTGACATTACGGCCCGGGGAAGGGATCGTCGGGCGCGCTGCCGTCGAGGGAATCCTGATTGCAGCGATCAATGCGCGGGATCACGAAAGTTACCTCCCCCATCCCGGTATCGGCGACGACCTCTATTCCAGCCAGGTTTCGGTGCCGATGATGCAGGGAGCCAATCGGCTGGTGGGCGTATTGAATATTCACTCCATCGAACCTCGCACATGGGGAATGGACGAGCTCGAGTTCCTGCGCACCGTGGCAGGGGAGCTGGCAATTGCGATTAACAACGCCCGCATTTACGCCAACACCGATGAGCAGTTGCACCAAAAAATCGACGAACTCGGCACGCTCCAGCGTGTCACCCGTTCGCTAACCAGCACGTTACAGCTCAACGATGTGCTGAAACTGATCACCCAAAACGGCCTGGAAATCGCAAATGCCGAGGCAGCGGCTGTGTTCCGGCCCAACCGTATCACCGGTGGGAACGAGCCGATCATCGAATCGCGGATTGGCACCGTCCGAGTGTTGCGCGATGTCCGCCAGCGGGACCAGGTGATTGAAAAAGTATTCCACACTGGCGCTGCGATCCGCGCCACCATGGATTATGAGGACGGCCCGGCCGATATCTACTGCATGCCGCTACGCACCGCACGCGATATCGTTGGCGCCGTGGCGTATCGCATTGAGGCCGGTATTCAAATCCCGGCGGAGCGCGTGGGACTGCTGCAGGCATTTGCGGATTCGGCGGCCATCGCCATCGAAAATGCGGACCTCTACACGAACGCGGTTGACGGCCTGCGAACCCAACGCACATTGGTGCAGGAAATGCATCACCGAGTGCGCAATAACCTTCAAACCGTTGCCGCGTTGCTGAGCTTGCAAATACGCAACGCGGAGGACGCGCCGTGGTCGGTGGAAATCCGGGAAGCGGTAAGCCGTATCCAGGCGATTGCTGCCGTCCACGATTTGCTGAGCGATCCGCGCCGCTTCACTGGGGCCACGCTCGACCAGATTGCCCGATTGGTGGCAGAAGATGCGCATAGCACGCTGATTCCGCCTGGACTGAAGGTGACCTTCGATATCCACCGGTCGGAACTGCGGATTCCCAGCCGGCAGGCGACGATTATGAGCCTGCTCATCAACGAACTTGCCGCCAACGCGATCAGCCATGGCTTCCATGGGCGAACAACCGGGTACATTCGCATCAGGGCGTGGGAAGAAGAAGGCAACGCGATCATCGAGATTTTCAACGATGGTGTGCGGGTGCCGGAAGGATTCCAGCCAGAGGAGAGCCAGGGCCTGGGAATGAAAATCACCCATCGCCTGGTGACCAGCGACTTGCGAGGCAGTTTCACGATTACGTCAGACGACGAAGGAACCTACGCCACGATCAATTTCCCCATCGCCGCTGAATCCAACAACGGCATCTGATCATTGGTGATCGATCGCCCAACCAGTCGCTGTCCTGCCGCCGTAGGCCTCATCCAGGATGGAGACGATGTGCTCTACCGGCTGTTCGGAACCGTTACGGATCAATGAGGTGCGCAGCTGCATTTGGCAACCCGGATTGCTCGTCACAACCGCCTCAGCGCCGGTGGCCATGGCGTTGCGCGCCTTGCGATCGCCCAACGCATCGGCCATCTTCGGCCGGGTAATATTGTAAATTCCCGCGCTGCCACAGCACAGCGACGACTCCTGCATCTCCACCAGTTCGAGCCCGGGCACCTGTCGCAGCAGAGACCGCGGCTGGGCCGAAATCCGTTGCGCATGCACCAGGTGACATGGCTCCTGCAGTGTTACCCTGGCATTGATGGCGTGGGTAGGTGGAATCAAAGGCTGTTGATCCAGCAACTCATTTACGTCCAGGACCCTGGCGGTAAACGCCTTGGCCCGGTCGGCGTAGCGAGGATCGTCTTTCAGAAGGTGGTCGTATTCCTTCAGCGCACTGCCGCACCCGGCAGCGTTGACCACGATGGCACCATCGCCAGCCCGTTCGAACGCTTCGATGTTCTTGCGAGCGAGAACCCGGGCATCGTCAAGCATGCCCGTGTGTGAATAGATCGCACCGCAACACCCCTGCCCCACAGGGACGTCGGTGGCATAGCCGTTGTGCGCCAGCACCCGACCGGTTGCCCGATTCACATCCGGAAAGACGGAACTCATCACACAACCATTAAAGACATGGGCATTGGCAAGTTTGGCCTTTGGTACCCATGTATCCTTGCCGGGAGCAAGTGGAGATTCCTCGATTGGCGGCAGCATCCGCTCAAGGTTCTCCAGCCGCATCAATTTCAACACTCCAGTTCGTTGCAGCAACCTGCTCAGTCCCGATTGCTGGTAGAGGCGTAGTCCCCTGGCACCAGTGCGCATACGGCGGACATCGTCGAACGGCCAACTCATCACCGACTGGCGTAACAGCTGTTGCCACCACGGTCGAGGGCGATGCTGCTCCAATTGCGCCCGGCTGGCCTCCA
The DNA here is from genome assembly GCA_002440805.1 of Chloroflexi bacterium UBA6265. GTDB lineage: Bacteria > Chloroflexota > Chloroflexia > Thermomicrobiales > UBA6265 > UBA6265. The sequence continues at coordinate 5,119 of DJVD01000091.1, read as the reverse complement.
CGAGCGGGCCGTACTGCACACCACTCGGGCACACTGCTTCGCAGGCGCGGCAATTCAGGCACTGGTACATCTGCTCATCGAAATCGGGATCAAGCAGGCTGAGCTTGCCATCGGCGACCGCGCTCATCATCCACAGCCGCCCTCGCGGCGAAGACGCCTCATCACCGGTTTCCCGGTAGGTAGGGCACGATGGCAAACACATGCCGCAATGCACACAGGCGCGCAGCAGTTCGTCGTCGGGCATGTCCGGGCCGGAGAATGGAACGGGTTTCTGGAGTTCTTCCACAAGATTGATTGTAGCCACCGAATGTTCCTCCAGAACTATATGAAGAGCCGGCCTCGATTGAGGATATTGCCGGGATCAAATTGGTCCTTGACGGCCTGAGCCACCGCAATGTCTTGCCGGCCGGGCCCCCAAATAGCCGCATCCCGTTTCCAGTCAGGATCGCCACCCTCGATCATCCACAACCCCTCGGCATGGGTCGTGATCTCCCGTGCCGCGACCAGGCCAGAATCGAGTTCTGCCCGCACGGTGCCAGTCGGCAGGGAAATGGAGAGCGCGTTCACGCCCTGATGGGTGGACAGCATCAGCGCAAATCCCCGCGATTGTTCGACGGGATTATTCGCGACGAGACAAGGGTTGTCTTCCGTAGAGGGTGGTAATGGCCACTCATCAAGAACAGCATCAGGCGTTCCCTCGGCATTGCTGAGCTGAAGCTGATAGTCCTGCAGCGCCGATTCCCGCCCGGCAAACCTGATTGCAGTCGTCCACCTGTCTCCGCATCCTGTGGTCTCCATTGCGATGCAGCCAGGGAAGGAGGTCAGGAAACGCACCTGGCGATCGAGTGCAGCTGCAAGTGTCGAATCCTGCCAAACAAAAGTGCGATCAGCCTTGGGGCGCGGCAGAACTTTCAGGTTGACCCTGGTTAACACCGCCAATGAGCCCCAGCTTCCATGAAGCAACCTGCTAACCTCGAAGCCGCTGACGTTCTTTACCGTCATCCCACCGGCTTTCGCGAGCAGGCCGTCGCCGCGAACGTATTCGCAACCAATCAGCACATCCTTGAGGGTGCCCTGACCATAGCGGCGGGCGCCGGAATAGCCGGTGGCGACGAGGCCGCCGATGGTGCCTTCGTCGTCGCTGGCCAAATCGATGGGCAACTCCTGGCCATTCTCGGCCAGCGCGGCCCGCACGGTACGCAAGGGCGTACCGGCCAGGAACGAGGCCGTCATATCGGTAGGAATGTAGTTTTCTATCCCGCTGAGTTGGCTCAGGTCCAGGGCTCGATAGTGTTCATTCGTGGGTAAACCGGTAGACAGGCATGTGCCTCCGCCAATCGGCAAAATAGCGATGCGATGAGCCGTGGCATCGGCCAACACATCGGCGAGGTGGGCTGGCGACTCGATAACCACGGTCTCGGAAACGTTGAGCCCTCGCGAGGATTGCATGGTCATCTCCTAGAACGCCACGATGCCGTGCTTTTGGGCCATTCGCTGCATGTGCAGGTCCTTGAGTTCGCCGCACATCAACCCGGCCGGTAAAACCTTGCCCGGATTGAAGAAGTCATCGGGATCAAATGAGCGTTTCAGCCCGGCCATGGCGCGGAGATCGGACTCGGTATAGATCAGCGGCATATGATCCCGTTTTTCGCTGCCGATGCCGTGCTCACCACTGAGGGTGCCACCAAGTTCGACACACGCCACCACCAGATCGTGGTTGAGTTCCAGCACGCGTTCAACGGCACCCTTCTCACGACGATCAAACAGGATGAGCGGATGCAGGTTCCCGTCACCGGCGTGGAATACATTTGCCACCGGCAAACCACTGGCCCTGCCGAGCCGGTCCACCTCATCCAGCGTCTGCACCAACTTTGATCGCGGCACAACGGCATCTTGCAGGTAGTAGTTCGGTGCCAATCGACCCATTGCTGCAAGGCTCATCTTGCGGCCCATCCACAATGCCGCCTGCTCCACCGGATCGTAGCTCTGCCGATATTGCACGGTACCAATTCGGCGACAAAGTGCCTCTACATCGGCACTGATTTCGGCCACCTCGAGTGGGTGACCATCCACTTCAACCAGCAACACCGCGGCTGCATCGGTGGGGTAGCCGGCATGGTAGGCAGCCTCCACCGCCTCGATCGACAGTTGGTCCATGATTTCGAGGGAGGCGGGCATGGTTCCACTGGCGATGATCTCGGTGACCGCCATGGCGGCATCGTCCATGCTGGCAAAGGCCGCGAGGATGACACTGATGGATTGCGGAATAGGCGTCAGTTTCACCAACGCTTTGGTGACAATGCCGAACATGCCTTCCGAACCGACAATGGCGGCGGTGAGATCGAGGCCCCCATACCCGGCCTGGTTCGAATCGAACCACGCGATGTCGCCGCTGGGAAGCACCACTTCCACTCCCAGGATGTGATTGGTGGTGACTCCGTATTTAAGGCAATGAGGTCCGCCGGCGTTCTCTGCGATATTTCCGCCGATGGTACTGGCCTTTTGACTGGAAGGATCTGGGGCGAAGAACAGGTGCTGGTGTTTCACATGGGTAGAGAGATCAAGGTTCACCACCCCGGGTTCCACCAGGGCGGTGCGTTCGAGCAGGTTCACTTCCAACACATGATTCATGCGCGTGAGGGATATGATGACGCCGCTATTGATCGCAACGGCGCCGCCACTCAGGCCTGTGCCGGCGCCCCGGGCGACGACGGGTACGCCATGCTTACGGGCAATTTTAACTACGCCAGCAACCTGTTCGGTCGACGTGGGCAACACAACAGCCTGTGGCAAGGTCGTTTTGACTGCGCCATCCACAGAGCCATCGGCCTCGAACACCATAAGGTCGGCAAGGCGATGGCGCACTCCTCCGGGCCCGCATACGCGAACAAGATCATCGATGAGTGCTCGATTGCTCATGCCGTGGCCTCCCTTGATTCATCTCTTGGCCATAGTATCAAGGCTCTGGAGCGGGCTGGCAATCGCCATTGGAAAAGCACGTCCTGCAGAATCGGCAGGCTAGCCGAACGTGTGGACGGTATCGATCACCAACGTCACCATCGACCGAGATTCGCCTGCTTTGTCCATCTGACGCAAGTTGCTGTTGTATTTCGCGCCCACCCGGTCGGCGAAGGCATAATCGGGATCAGCTTCTATCTCAACGTTGCCGCGCAACTCGAGGGTTCTGTACGGATTGGACAGGTCGATGAAGAATGCAGACGCACGCGGATCCCGGCGAAGGTTCCTGAGCTTTTGACGAGCTTCGTTGATCGACATTCTCACCTTGCCCTCCTCGTAGAGGAACCACAGGGCCGTGGTTTGCGGCTCTCCGTCAGGGCCGAGCGTGGTGAGGATCACCACCTGGCCCTCGGTCAGGAGATTGAGGTGTGTATCAGGAATCCCGGTCATTTCGCTTCCTCGCTTCTGTTGGGTTAGGGACTTATGCTTTCGAGACAGATGCCCAGTATGAAGCGATCTGGCTGCCCGGTCAATTTCCACTTAGTGTCCAAATTTCCCGGTCGAATAACGCCAACAAGCAGGTCATGCGCTCTGGCATGTATAGCAGTATGCTTGCAGGCATAATCCAACTTGCGATGAGAAGGGGTTCCACATGTACGTGCCATTGATCGATGCAGTTATCGCCAACGATTACGATCGGGTGCGCGATATGATCGCTGCCGGTGTGGATCTCGAATTCCGGGACGAGGATGGGCGCACCCCGCTTTTAATCGCCGTGACTGCAAATAACGTCGACATTGCGCGGGTGTTAATGGAAGCCGGCGCCGATGTCAACGCGCAGGACGACATCCAGGATTCACCCTTCCTGCTAGCCGGTGCCCGCGGTTACAACGAAATCCTCCAACTCACTCTGGAAAATGGCGCGGACCTGGCCAGCACAAACCGCTATGGCGGTACTGCGCTGATTCCTGCGTGCGAACGGGGCCATGTGGACACAGTAGGCATGCTGCTTGAAGCAGGTGTGGACGTGAACCACGTCAACGGGCTCGGATGGACAGGATTGATGGAAGCCGTCGTGCTCGGCGATGGCAGCGACCCGTATGTGCAGATCGTCAAATTGCTGATCGACGCCGGCGCTGATACCTCCATTGCCGATGCCGATGGCGTCACTCCACTAAACCATGCCAAGGCACGCGGCTACGGCAAAATCGCCGCGTTACTTGATGCAGCCATGGTTCGATAACCCGCGGAGACCCTCACGTGAACAGCGATATTCCTGACCAGGTTTCGGATCAACTTGCGATGATCAAGCCAAAATTGCGCGGATGGATTCATGCGGCCACGGTGCCGTTGGCGGTTGTCCTTGGCATCATCTTACTGGTGGTCTCCCGCGGTGCGGCCTCGATCACGGGTGCGGCTGTGTTCATGGCCACGTCGCTGGTGCTGTTCGGCGTCAGCGCTACCTATCACCGTTTTAACTGGAGTCCGCGGATTAAGGGAATCTTCCGCCGCATTGATCACGCAAACATCTTCCTGCTCATTGCTGGCACCTATACACCAGTGAGTCTCATGCTGCTCCCATCCAATAAGGCAACAATCCTGCTCGCGCTGGTGTGGACGGGGGCGTTGGCGGGTGTGTTCTTCCGGGTTTTCTGGATTGGCGCACCACGCGCCCTGTACGTTGTGCTGTACGTTGTACTTGGTTGGAGCGCCATACTGTTTGCTACCGATCTCTTCCGCGCCAGCTGGATTACGATGACCCTGGTGATGATCGGTGGTGTGCTCTACAGCATCGGTGCAGCAGTTTATGGCTTCAAACGCCCCAATCCCTCGCCGCGCTGGTTCGGCTTTCACGAGGTGTTCCA
>DJVD01000091.1:0-197 GCA_002440805.1 Chloroflexi bacterium UBA6265 | reverse complement strand
GCCAGTCGGCGCTCATGATCGCGGGCAGGTGGGCCAGTGGCACGACCTGTCGCTCCACAATCTCAGCCGGGGGCTGAATCCAGGGCAATAGCTCCACCCGGGCAATGTACATATCACGGACCATGACGTGACCCTCCCGAGCACCGGGCACGCATTCGCTACGGGCATAGGCGAGCAGCTGCCACGTTGTAACCTCG
>DJVD01000204.1 GCA_002440805.1 Chloroflexi bacterium UBA6265 | reverse complement strand
CCAGTCCCAATGGGCGGATATCACCCGCGGGTGAATCCGCCCCTACGTGTGTCGGTGCCGATTTCGCGGGGGCGGATTTCAACCGACACGCATTGTATACACGCGTTCTCATTCCTCCCCTGCATGGCGCGTTTTCCCATTATGGAAAGCGTTAAACTGCGAATCAGACGTATCAGGAACGATTGAGGGAGGCATGGAATGCGAACGTTACGATCCGTTGCTGTCTCGTTGGTTGTCACAATTATGCTGGCGATGCTCGCGGCGCCCTCTGCGAGTGCCGCGTCCTACATTGCCAGCCCGCCGATGCCTGAGCTGTCACTTCTCGAACTGGTCGCGGGCGGCTCTGTCAACTTCGTCGGCACAATCGCCACCAACGCCGGCGAGGCTCCTTCGCTGGTGCAGGTCGGGCTGGATTTCAACGGCACGCTGGTATTCTCGGACGGGGTGAGCCCTGCCGCGGGCACATCCGCGCCGTACACGATTGCGGTTTCTACCGATGTGATCATCGCGAACTGCATCGCCGGTTCCCTCACCTACGCCTACTGGAACCCGCTGGGATCGAGCGAGAACTTCCTGCTCACTGTTCCCTGCAGCATCAAGGTCGTGGTGCCGGCGACGAATGTCACTCCCCTGCTGCCAACGGTTCAGACCGAGGTGTGCGGCCCGGACAATGATGTCATCACCACACCGGTGCAACCCGAGGGCATCGTCACCGCCGATTCCGGCTGGATCGCAAACAGCCGCACCATTTCATTCACGGCGGCAGCGGGGTATGTCATTGTCGGCCCGGCGGTGGTCACCCTGGTTGATAATGCCGGTCCATGTCCGACGGTGGTCGTGACCACCCCGACCGTAGAACCAACCGCCGAGCCGACCGCGAATCCGACCGTCGAGCCAAGCGTGGTGCCCACGATTGAGCCAACGATATTGCCGACTGACGAGCCCACCAGTGTGCCCGTGGTAGAGCCGACGGTGGCACCACCCGCGGTGACAGCGCTCCCGAGCACAGGCTCCGGCACGGCCAGTCATACGATTGTGCTGTTGGCCGTGTTCGCCCTGGCCACACTGGCAACGGCGGCCGGTATGTCCAGGAGAACGATGCGGTAGCGCCCGCTGAAATCCCGGGTTCGACCCACGTGCGAATGGGTCGGCCCACAGCTAAGGGAACGCATGCGCCGGGGGAATCAACCCCCGGCGTACGACAACCCATTACTCGGCCAGCCCCCGGCGTACGATCAGGAGCCGTCCCCTACCCGCGCCTCGGGCGGTGCTTCGTCGACTGGTTCAATGTGCCAAATCACTTCGGCGCCGCCGTTCCACAGCAGTTCGCCGAGGAAATCGGCCAGATTCCGACTGGGAATGTAATAGGTGTTCTCGTGCGGTACCGGGATCTGCTCGCTTTCGCTGCGGGTGCGCACCAGGTAATAGACCGGTCGCGCCGCCTCCGCCTCATGCAGCGGCAGACCGTGCTGGTAGTGATAGCGACTGCCGGCAACCGCGCTCACCCAATCGATCTCCGCCCAGCCGCTGCCGTCCGGGTTATCGGGAATCCACAGCTTGTGCAGGGTTTCGGCATCGCTCACCGATCGTTCGTTGCTCACGCGCCATCTCCATGGTCTAGATCGGCCAGCACGCTGCGCGCATATTCCACGATCAGCTCGAAGGCGTACTCGTGCATGCTCGAGCGCTCGCCATTCGGTCGCTCCCGTACCTGGATGTGCAAATCTGGATGCAGGTGATGATGTCGCCACAGCGCCACTTCCGGCCGCAATGGCGTGTTCATCATCATCGAGAGATCTTCGGTGGTGAGCTGCTCCAGCTGCTCCTTGATCGCTTTCAGTGGCAGGCGCTGTTCCTTCATCTGATTAATCGCCTGCAACCGCAGGAAATGATCGTGATCGTAGGTAGCGCTGGAGCCACGCCCGTACGCCGGCGAAAGCAGCCCTTCGGTGATGTAATATCGAATTGTGCGGCCATTCACGCCGGTAAGATCCTCCAGTTCGGCCCGCGTATAGCGATCGGGACGTCCGGTGGAGGAAGATGAAAACTGGATAGACATGTCGGGTGGAATCCAAACCTGCGAGCGAACTGCCAGCTAATGACAGTGAGTATACGCTAGATCAGGGAAATTCGCAGATGTATGTGTCGTTTGCCCTCTGGATCGCTGTCGCTGTATGCGCGCTCATCTTCACTGGTTCGGGCATGTGGCAGGTGGTGAACAAGAACGCGCTCAAACCGGCACTGGCCAGCGGATCGCCCCTGCGGTTCGCACTGGCGATGTTGCTCTTCGCCGCACTCTGCGTGGCGCGCGGGATCGGCCTGACTTTTCTCTAGCCGTCGCTTCCCTCTTCCCCACACGGCCACATAAACGGGTGGTACGTGGGATAATCAGGGAAGCGGAGCCGCGGTTTATCCCGACCCGGATTGTATGCTGAGCCGATTCCGGCGAGTTGCCCGGTTTGAATCGGACCGATGAAGGAGGCACATGTGGCCAACGCCACCACGACATCTATTGCTCATGAGGCGATCAACGCCATTCGCACGCTCGCGATCGACGGCGTCCAGAAGGCCAATTCCGGCCATCCGGGATTGCCGATGGGCGCAGCCCCAATGGCGTACGCCCTGTGGCAAAACCATCTGCGCCACAATCCGAAGAACCCCACGTGGACCAATCGCGACCGGTTTGTGCTCAGCGCTGGCCACGGCTCGATGCTGCTTTATTCCCTGCTGCATCTCACTGGCTACGATGTCTCGCTGGATGACCTGAAAAGCTTCCGCCAGCTGCACAGCCGCACCCC
>DJVD01000160.1 GCA_002440805.1 Chloroflexi bacterium UBA6265 | reverse complement strand
CGCCGACTCCCACACCAGATCCTGTGCCTGAGCACACATTGAAAATTGTCGAGGACCGGGCCAGCTACGGCGATCCGGTTCAGGGCGACGCCCTGCGACTGTACATTCAGTCGAGGGGTTTAACCGATGCCAATCCGGCGCAGCAAACGCAAGACATGANNCTTGCTGATGTCCGTTTTCGAGGGCCTGGTGCGTATTGACGCGGAAACCATGGACGCTCGACCCGGCCTGGCCACCAGCTGGCAGTGGAGCGAGGATGGACTCACGCTTACGTTCAACCTGCGGGATGATGCCGTCTGGCACGATGGCACGGCATTTACGGCTGCCGACGCCGCCCTGACATGCATGATCTATCGAGATGATTACGATTCGGCCCTCGCCGGCCTGTTCGCCCTTGTGGATGCGGCCGAAGCGGTCGACAACACCACATTGGTGCTGAGCTTTGCCGCACCGGACGGTGCGTTTGTTTACAACGCAGCCAGCATGCCGATGTTGCAGGCGGCCATGTACCAGCCGTTGTGGGATGAGTTTGTCGCCGGCGAGAAAACGATATCCCGACCTGGTGCGTCAATTGCCAACTGGATTGGTACCGGCCCGTGGCAGGTTAGTGCCATTGAAACCGACCGGGTTGAACTGGCTCGATTCAATGAATATTGGGATACGCCAGCGTTCACCGACACTCTCACACTGATCGCCGAGGATGATTCCGCAGCGCGCCTCGATGGCTGGAAAAACGGCGATGTCGATGTGTTGCCGGTATCCGCCTCAGAATTGGCCGGCATGTGGAACGAGCGAGGGAACCTTTTCGTCGCTCCGTCGGCGACCGCGATGTTTGCTGCCTTTAACTTCCACAATCCCGCCAACGCCACATCGACAATGATGGTCGATCAATCGCTTCGTGCCGCCCTGACGATGGCGGTCGATCGCGAGCGCTACAGCAACGACATATTTTTCGGCTTTATCGATGAGCTGGCCGTTGGCACGATCGCCCAGCCGTGGTTGCACGATAGCAGCCTGCGATCACCTGAACGCGATGTTGAAGGTGCTCGCGCCATGCTGGCCGCCGGGGGCTGGTACGACATTGATGGTGATGGCTTGCTGGAAGACGCATACGGCAACAAGACCGACCTGTTCATGATTGTGCGCATCAACGAGCGTCCGGAACTGCTGGCATTGCTGACTGGCTTGCAGGCGGACTGGGCTGAGATCGGCGTTCGCCTCTCGATTCAGCCGCTGTTCGACGATGTGTTTGACGTTCGCTGGACACAGGGTCGGGAATACGACCTCATCGCCTATTCGCTGGTGAACTATCCCGCGTTCAATGAATTCGATCTCTATGGCTCATTGTGGGATATCCGCTCGAATACCCGGGGTTGGAATCCGGGTGGCTATTACAACGCGGGCGTTGACGCGGCAATTCAGGAATGGTTTGCAGCCACCGATCCCGATGCGATGAAAGCGGCCGCAGCCGCGATCCAGTACGGGGTGAATGAAGACCTGTTCGGCATCTGGTTCGGCTTCCCGCATGATCTGGTACTTACGCGCGAGGACGTGCAGGGGTTCAACCCGGATATCTTCCTGTATAGCCAAAACAGCCATCGTTGGTGGCGAGGGCAAGGTGCGCCGATTGTGGCCACACCGGTGCCGGCCGCCACGCCAAACGCGTCCCCTGTTGCATCTCCGGAGTCGTAACAACCGGTTGGGCTCTTTCCCGACAAGTGTTAACGTCATTTTCGCCGTACTATAGGTAAATAGGGAACTCGCTGGCCGATGGGCCACAGCAGAAGGTTGAAGCAGGCATGGTCTCCTCCCATCCGGATTACGATCTGGTCGTTATCGGTGGTGGTATTAATGGCGCAGGCATCTTTCGGGAAGCCAGTTTGCGTGGCTATAAGACGCTCCTCATTGAGAAAGACGATCTCAGCGGTGCCACCACAGCCACGTCCAGCCGCCTGATCCATGGTGGACTTCGATACCTGGAGCACTATGAAGTGCCGTTGGTGCGGGAATCGCTGCGTGAACGCGAGCGCTTGCTGAACGCTGCACCGCACCTGGTTACCCCTTTGCCACTGACATTGCCCGTGTATAAGGGCCACAAACGCGGTCCGTTTATGATCGGCCTCGGCATGATTGCCTACGATTTGCTCAGCTACGACAAATCGGTGCCGAATAGCAAAATGCTCACCCGCGACGAAGCCCTGGCCGCCGAGCCCGGCCTCGATCCGCAGGGGCTGCGCGCAGCGGGTCGATACTACGATTGCCAGGTCGAGTTTCCGGAGCGATTGGTGGTCGAGAACGTTATCGATGGCGTGCGCCACGGCGGCACGGTGTTCACCCATGCAACCGTCACCGACTTTGAACTGGCAGGCGGAAAAATCCAGGCCGTGATGTATCGCGATGCCGATGGCCTTGAACAACGCATCACCACCGCAAGCGTCATGAATGTGGCAGGGCCGTGGATCGATCGTGTGCTGAAGAAAGCTGGATCGTTCCCGCGCATGAACGGTGGCACCAAGGGAAGTCATATCGTGGTGGATCCCTTCCCGGGTGCGCCGAAGGATGCGCTCTATATTGAGGCGCGCCAGGATGGCCGACCGTATTTCATCATTCCGTGGAATGGCCTGTATCTTATCGGCACCACCGATATCCGCTTTACCGGAGAGCTCGACGAAATCGTGGCCAGCGAGGAGGAAATCGACTACTTGCTCGCTGAAACCAATATGGCGATTCCGGCAGCGGACCTCACCCGGGAAAGCGTGCTCTACACGTTTGCCGGTGTTCGCCCGTTGCCATATGTGCCCGACGGATCAACTGCCGCCATCACCCGCAAGCACATTGTGCAAAGCCATGCGCCAGAGGTGACCAATCTGTTCACCATCATCGGTGGCAAACTCACGACCTATCGGTCCCTGGCCGAAGATGCCGTTAACGATATCGACAAGCTGTTTGNNAATCTGCCGGTTGAGCACAATCGGATTGTTGCCCAGCGCCCTGCGTGGCTAAGCGAAGAATCGGCCCGGTGGCTGGTGGATCGCTACGGTGTGCGTGCACGCGACGTGATTGCGCTGGCGGAAACCAATCCTCGGTACCAGGAGCCGATCCGCGAAGGTCATCCGGCGATCGTGGCCGTGGTGCCGTTCTCGTTTGATCACGAGTACGCGCGTAGCCTCGCCGATGTCATGATTCGGCGCACCATGCTGTCGATGGATGCCGATGCCGGCCTACCGATGGCGGAATCCATGAGCTACGTGGCACAGGAGATTTACGGCTGGAGTGACGAGCAGCGGGAAGCCGAATTGGCCGGGTTCCACGGTGAGATCGCCAAACAACTGCCCCGATCGATGGCTGCTTCGACACGGTAGGGATTCTCCCCACAGAAACGACACAATTCGCGCGCGAATTGTGTCGTTTCTGTGTCATGAATGTGAACGGGGTATTGAAACCCATTGTTAACATCGCTAGGATAGGGGAAAAGGTATTCCCTTTCTTCTCTTGAAACAGTATTAACGTCGGTACTTCGTCCCCCTAATCAACCATGCAAAGGAGATCATTTTGAACACGGTATCGCTGGAAAATTCGGCCTCGAAGATGCGGCCGAGTCGATTGGTAGCAGAAGCCCTGGTGCTACGCCACTGCTGTGCAGAGGTAAAGCAGCGGGCGCAGGCCATGGGCCTCAATGAACATCTTACCCACGCCGTGGTAAGCGTTTGCTGCCGGGATATCGCATCTGGCGACGACCAATCCGGGGNNCCACTCAAGCCGGAGGAAGTGCATGCCACGCGCGATTCTTTCACTCGATCAGGGCACCACCAGCTCTCGCGCTATCCTGTTCGGTGCCGATGGCCTTGCGCTGGCCACCAAATTCCAGGAGTTTCCGCAGATCTATCCCAAACCCGGATGGGTCGAGCACGATCCCGAGGCGATTTGGCAAAGCCAGCTCGCCTCAGCCCAGCATGTAGTGCAGGAGGGTGGGGTAGCCATTGAGGATGTCGTGGCGATCGGCATCACCAACCAGCGCGAAACCACGGTTGTATGGAACAAGAAGACCGGTCAGGCGGTCTATAACGCCATCGTCTGGCAGGACACCCGCACCGACAAGATCATCACCAAATTCGCCGAAGTCAGCGGTCAGAACCGTTTCCAGGAGCGGGTCGGCCTGCCCCTCGCTACCTATTTCTCCGGCCCAAAGGTCCGCTGGATCCTCGACAATGTTGAAGGTGTCCGGGAGGCCGCTGAACAAGGCCGCGCCATCTTTGGCAACATCGACACGTGGATCATTTGGAATCTCACCGGCGGCGTCAACGGCGGCCTGCACATCACCGATGTCACCAACGCCAGCCGTACCATGCTGATGGACCTGAAGACCCTCCGGTGGGATCCTGATATCTGCGAGGTCATGGGCATTCCCATTCAAATGCTGCCCGAAATCCGTCCTTCCTCCCAGGTCTATGGCCATACCAGGGCTGACGGACCGTTTGCAGGCGTCATCCCCGTTTCCGGTGATTTGGGTGACCAGCAGGCCGCCACCGTCGGTCAAACCTGTTTCGATCCCGGTGAGGCCAAGAACACTTACGGTACCGGCTGCTTTATGATCCTCAACACAGGCCCCGAGATCGTTTTTTCAAAGAACGGCTTATTAACCACCCTTTGTTATCAATTCGAAGGTGAAGCGCCCATCTATGCCCTGGAAGGTTCCATCGCCATCACCGGCGCGCTGGTCCAGTGGCTGCGCGACAACCTTGGTCTCATCGACACGGCCCCTCAGATCGAAGACCTCGCCAAATCCGTTGATGACAACGGGGGCATCTATTTCGTCCCCGCTTTTTCAGGTCTCTTTGCGCCCTATTGGCGCACGGATGCCCGCGGTGTCATTGTCGGCCTGACCCGCTTCATCAACAAGGGCCATATTGCCCGCGCAGTCCTCGAGGCCACGGCTTTTCAAACCCGGGAAGTCCTTGACGCGATGAACGGAGACTCCGGAGTGGATCTCAAAGCCCTCAAAGTGGACGGCGGCATGGTACAAAATGATCTCCTCATGCAGATCCAGGCCGATGTGGTGCAGGTGCCCGTCATCCGACCCAAAGTGGCCGAGACCACCGCTCTTGGCGCAGCTTATGCCGCCGGCCTGGCCGTCAGGTTCTGGCAGAACAAAGAGGAAATGCGCGCCAACTGGATCAAGGACAAGGTCTGGGAACCGGATCCGACCAGCCCTCTCCATGACGCCAAGTACAAAGAGTGGAAGAAAGCAGTCGCCAGAACTTTCGATTGGGTTGATTGAAAAGGTGATTTGTTTTCCCAAATTTTGATTGACCGTAATCACATTTATTACGGCCTTTCATATTGATTGAGCCCCGCTTGTCAGAAGTCTTCCCTTTATGCAGAAAATTCAAGCTTTTTCGTATAAAGGGCAATTAATGAATAACATCAAAACGGCTCTTTTACGGGAAGAGTTTTAAACTCATGCGCTTTATAATTATTAAATGAACAAATTTCATCTCTCATTGCCTGGCATCCTGGTGATCATTCTTATTGCCTGCTTGATGCCACATACATCAATATCAGCCGGTTCAATGCCCGCTGTTTCCATCATTACACCGGGTGATGGTTCTGTATTAACGTCTCCAATTCATCTCACTGTGGCATTAAATCATGAGATTGGTTCTTTGGTCAGAATTGCGCTCATCAACGAAAACAATTTCACTATTGCACGCCAACTTCTTCGAATTGACCAGGCAGAAGATGGCTTAACCCGATTCGAAACTGACATATTCTTCGAGATTCCCATTGACACAACGGAAGCCTTGCTCACGGTCTCCATCCTGGATGATAACCATCGTCTTCAATCGTTACGGTCGGTGACGTTGAAATTAGCCACCAAAGGGCAATCGACCGTCCAGGCGCACATATCCAATGAGCCCTGGCTGGTCATTGACGAACCCAAACCGATGGAAACATTGGCAGGGGGCCAGATAAAGGTCAGCGGGACGATCAATCCGGTCAATGACAATCCGATCAGGTTTGATTTGATCAAACCCAGCGGCGCAGTCATTGGGACACTACAAATTCTGGTGACAAATCCGGGGGAAGCCATTATCTTTGATAGCACTCTCCCCTATGCTTTTATTACCGAGTCCACAGATGTCAGGCTTGTCATCCGGCAAATGTCGGAAGAGTTTGCCACAGATGTCATTCTTGACAGCGTCCCTGTTTACCTGGTTCCATAATAATTTTCCCTTTTAGGTTTTCTGATCCACTTCCCCAAACGCGACCATTACGCTGATGCAGATATCTTTTACGCTTTACTCTCTTTTCTTTTTCCGCTTGACAGAAAAGCGTATTGACACCATAATT
>DJVD01000217.1:834-8398 GCA_002440805.1 Chloroflexi bacterium UBA6265 | reverse complement strand
TCGCGGAACTCGCGGTAGACGCTGGCGAAGCGGATGTAGGCCACCTCGTCAACCTTGCGCAGTTCGGTGAGGGTGATTTCGCCGATCTCCCGGCTGGAAACTTCCTTCTGCCCCAGAGCCATCACATTCGCCTCGATGTTGGCTATCAGGGCGTCCAGTTGGTCCTCGCTCACCGGGCGCTTGGTGAGGCTGATGCGCAAACTGTTGCGCAACTTCACCGGATTGAACTCTTCCCGACGCCCGTCCTTCTTCACCACCATCATCGCCACCATTTCGTACCGCTCGTAGGTGGTAAACCGACGATGGCAGGCTTCACATTCCCGGCGGCGACGAATGGCATCGCCGGTGTTGATATCGCGGCTATCCACCACGCGGGTGTTATCGGTGCGGCAATAGGGACATCTCACGCAGGTGATCCAATTTCAGTGTGGCCCGGGCAACATTGCCCGGGCCACTCGCGTGTTTCGATTTAGCGTTCGCGCAAGAAACGAATAATCGAGCTTTCACTCTCCCAATCCTCGCCCGGATAGTCGGGCTGGTTGCCGCCCTGCTGGTATTGCTGCGATGCACCGGCCGGTGGGGCCGATGGTCGCTGCGTGGCGGTTCGTCCCGTTTCCTGGCTCCCGTAGGCATCACCGAAACCGTACTGGTTGTATACATCGGGGCGCTCATCGAAGCCTGTGGCAATCAACGTAATCAGGAGGCTGTCGCCCAGCGATTCGTCGATCGAGGTACCGTAAATGATCTCGGCCTCGGGATCGGCGGCAGCGCGGATAACCTCCGCCGCCTCGCTGGTTTCGAACAGAGTGAGGTTGTAGCCGGCGGTGATGTTGTAGAGCACACCCTTGGCGCCGCGGATGTTCATCTCCAGCAATGGGCTCTCAATGGCTTCACGTGCGGCATTGACAGCGCGATCGGCACCCTCGCCGACACCGATGGCCATCAGGGCCGAACCGGCATCCTGCATGATGGTTTTCACATCGGCAAAATCGAGGTTGATGATGCCCGGCTTGGTGATGAGATCCGAAATACCGGCGATACCCTGTCGGAGGACATCGTCGGCGATCTCGAAGGCTTCATTAATGGTGGTCTTGGGCTCAACCATTTCCAGCAAGCGCTGGTTTGGAATGGTGATGAGCGCATCCACGACATCGCGCAGCGCGGCAATACCCTCTTCGGCCGCGCGGCGGCGGCGGCCGCCCTCGAACTCGAAGGGCTTGGTAACTACCGCCACAGTCAGCGCACCGCTCTGCTTGGCGAGGTGCGCCACCACCGGGCTTGCGCCCGTGCCGGTGCCACCGCCCANNGGCGGTGATGAACACCATGTCGGCGTCGCGCATGGTGTCGGCCAAGTCTTCGGAGCTTTCTTCGGCAGCGCGTTCGCCAATTTCGGGACGTCCGCCAGCTCCAAGGCCCTTGGTGAGCTTATCGCCAATGCGAACCACCTGGGCGGCTTCGCTGGTCATCAAAGCCTGGGCATCGGTGTTGACCGAAACGAACTCGATGCCTTCGACGCCGCTGGCCACCATACGGTTAATGGCATTGCCACCGGCCCCGCCGACGCCAACCACCTTGATACGCGCGTACGAATTGGCGAGCATCTCACTGGATGCCCAGCGTGATTCTCGTTTGGGAGGTGCAGAATCCGCCTGCGGCGCTTGTGCCGGCTGCGAAATCGGGGTTTGTTGGGCGCGCTGGGGCTGTTGCCCGCGAGCCGGATTGTTTCCTCGGGATTGCATCGTCCCCTCACCACCCATACTGTTTTTGCGAAGTTCCGGGTGCACAGTTGCACCGCGTGGAACGATCGGGAAAAGTGTTTGCCGGCCAGCCATCGGCATGCAAACGGCACAGATACCCGGTAATTCGCGGGCATCCACATTGCAGGGAGTATAGCATATGAACGTACACCGCTAGCGCTTGTGCGAATGCCGCTCCAACGCTAATTCCACCAACCGATTCACCAGTTCCGGCAAGGAAATTCCTGCTTGCTCCCAGAGCATGGGATACATGCTGATACTGGTGAACCCTGGGAGTGTGTTGACCTCATTGAGATAAATCTGGTTGGTCCCATGTTCGACAAAAAAATCGACCCGGGCGAGTCCAGCGAGATCGAGCGCGAGGAACGCATCCTTCGCGATCTGCTCCATCTCCTGCTGGATCGCCGGCTCAACATCGGCCGGGATGATCAACTCGGCGGAATCGTTCAGGTACTTGCTGGCGTAGTCATAGAAATCGCCGCTGGGGCGAATTTCGCCAACGCCGGATGTGAGTGGCGCGTCGTTGCCCAGCACACCCATCTCCAGCTCGCGGCCCTCTACCCCCTGCTCCACCAGGATGCGCCGGTCGAAATGTGACGCTTCCTGCATGGCTGTGCGGAGTTCATCACCGTTGCGCGCCTTGCTGACCCCAACGCTTGAGCCCATGTTGGCGGGCTTGACGAAGATGGGATATGGCAGCGCTGCTTCAATGCGGTTGATGCACTCGTGCGGATTTTCCTGCCACTCGCGACGCGTCACCAGTACCCACGGCAACTGCGGCACACCGGCCTGGGTGAGGATAACCTTGGTCATGGCCTTGTCCATGCCCACAGCCGACCCCAGCACACCACTACCGACGTACGGCACACCTGCCAACTCCAACATGCCCTGGATGGTGCCATCCTCGCCCATGGGGCCGTGGAGCGCCGGGAAGAACACATCCACGCCCTCGGTGGCAGCCTGCGGCATCAACGCCTCGGCACCGATCACCGGTTCCACATTCCGCTCACTCGTGGGTACAGCCACATCTTCGCCGTCAGAAAGAGAGAACATCGGCGAGCGGGCAATCAGCGCTTCCATTGGATCGCCGCTGGCGAGCCACTTTCCCTCGCGGCTGATGCCAATCGGAACAACCTCGTACCGGTCGCTATCGAGTGCGGCCATGATGGTTCGTGCGGAGCGAAGGGAAACATCGTGCTCGTCGCTCCTGCCACCAAATACAACTGCGACGCGGATTTTTCGGGTGCCGTTTGTCATCAATATGCTTTCGTTCTGAGTGCCCTTGCATGCTGGGCGAGGTTGTTTGCGCAACTAGTACTACCACGAACGTGCTTTCACAGTCGATCAGTGTTCGGTAGACGGAGCCTGAGTGCCCTCGACGAGCAATGGTCCCACACCCGTGATGGTGCCCGCCCCCAGCGTGAGGACAACGACATTGGTATCGTTCCCAACCATCGCCCGCACAGCCTCGGCTGCCTGCTCGGGCGTCTCCACCAACGTGACCGAGTTGCTCATCTTCGCGGCCATATCCGCGGAAGATATGTTGTGCTCGTTGGCCTCCCCCACACCGTAGATTTCCATCAGCACCACCTCATCGGCAAGATCGAGCGAAGCGGCGAATTCATTCATCAGGGCGTGCGTGCGGCTGTAGGTGTGAGGCTGATGCACGGCGACGATACGCTTGCCCGCATAGTGTTCGCGGGCAGCGTGAATCACCGCGGCAATTTCCTCCGGGTGATGGGCGTAATCGTCGACGACATCAACCCCGTTTACCTGCCCCTTGAGTTCGAAGCGGCGACCGATGCCGGTGAAGGATTCAACTCCACGAACGGCGTCCTCCACCGGAAATCCCGCGGCGTGCAGTGCAGCGATGGCCGCAACAGCATTACGGGCGTTGTGTTTGCCTGGCAGTTTCAGGTTGAGTCGGTGCTGAATCCCGCTCGGATCGATAAATGCCCGGGTTCGATTATCGCCCTGCAGCACCCAATCGAGATCGTCGGTTTCGCCGAACGTCTGCACCTGCAGGTCATCGCGATCGAGCGAGCCCAGTCTTTGGATGACGCGCCGTGAACCCTCATCATCGCCAGCGATGATGAGCGTGCCACCTGGTTTGATATTGCCCACGAACCCGACGAACGCGTCGTCGTAATCTGCCTGGTCGTCGTAGATATCCGGGTGATCGAANNGCCTCGACCACAAAATGTGGCCCGCTTCCCGGCTCGGCGTTGGTGCCGGTAGCGGCGACGATCGCACCCACGGCGAAGGTTGGATCAGCATCCAGCGTCCGCAGCGCCACGCTGAGCATGCCGCTGGTGGTGGATTTGCCGTGTGACCCAGCCACGGCGATACCAAACTTCTCATTCGCGGCCATGCCAAGCAGGTCGCCACGCTTGATGATGCGGGCGCCGTTGGCCGCAGCCGCATCGAGTTCGGGAGCGGCGTTGACTACCGCGCGCTTGTTGGTGACGACAATTTCTGCCTGCGAAGCGTAGGCAGGGTCATTGTGACCAATCACCACGGGAATGCCCATGGCGCGCAATGACCGCGTTTGGGCCGATTCAACGGCGTCGGAACCAGTAACAGCGTAGCCCCAGATGTTGAGGATGCGAGCCAGCCCGCTCATGCCGATTCCGCCGATGCCAATGAAATGGAAGGTGGCGGGTGGTGGTGGCAACTGCTCGGGAGTGCGATTAATCGATGACACGGGCGGACTCCTGCACCTGGTTTACAGCGGCGCGAAATTGGTCGCCGCGATCGAATTCGTTGCGGAACATGCCAAAGCTGGCAGTACCAGGTACCAGCGCCAGCACATCGCCAGGTTGCACCCTGGATTGAGCAGCGGCAAAGGCTGCCTGCAGGCTGGTGAACGGACCGTGATACATCACCTCCCGCTCATCAAGCAATGTCTGCAATGTTGGTGTTGCGGTGCCTTCAAGCATATAGGGTACGACAGCATGCCCGGCAATCGCATCGGCAAACGGCGTCAGGTCGGTTTGCTTGTCGGCTCCACCGGCAATGATATGCACGGTTTCACCTTGGGCACCCAATACATCAAGCGCGTGAACAGCGGCAGCGGGCGCGGTGGCAGAGGTGTCGTTGACGTACATCACGCCATTGATCGTGCCCAGTTCTTCGAGCCTGTTCGGCACCCCCCGGAATGAGGCCATCCCGGTGGCAATCGCCTCAATCGGCGCACCATACGCCAGGCACGCCAGTGCTGCCGCCAGGGCGTTGCGCACACCGTGTTCGCCTTGCAGGGCCAGTTGGGTTGGCAGCGGCAACGATCGCGTTTCACCATGCAACCGCAGGTTAAGTCCGGATAAATCAGCCCAGGCGCCATCATCCGTGGGCTCACGCAGGGAGAACGGCAGCAAGGCCGCATCGGTTTCGCTAATGACGAGACTGGTATCGGCATCGTCGGCGTTGTACACCACGAAATCGTTTGCACCGAGATGATGGGCAATCGTGCGCTTGGTGGCGGCGTACTCCTCGTAGCTGCCGTAGGCATCGAGGTGATCGGGCGAGATATTGGTGATCACCGCCACATGGGGGCCAAGCGTGTGTTCATCCAGCGCTTCAAGTTGCCAGCTTGATAAT
Source organism: Chloroflexi bacterium UBA6265 (assembly GCA_002440805.1). GTDB lineage: Bacteria > Chloroflexota > Chloroflexia > Thermomicrobiales > UBA6265 > UBA6265. The sequence goes on along the minus strand of DJVD01000217.1, from coordinate 3,044 downwards.
TCGATCACAACGGGCTGATCGGGCGTAATCGCATCAACTCCCGCCAGCGCGCTTACACCCATATTGCCGGCCAACACCGCATCCGGTTTCCAGGCGCGCATGATCTCCCCNNCGGTCGAAGTAGAGGCTCATCTCCATTTCGATCCGAACTCCGCTCTCGCGGGCGGCCACGAGATAGGGGCTCCAGCGGCGCACGCCAGGATTGCGGATCACCACATCAGCATTTTGCGGCGTGAAGTCAGCGAGATCATGGCCGCCAAGATGGTAGGTAATCGGCAGGTCAGCAAGCTGATCGATCGACGATTGCAGGTCTCCAGCCGGGCGCATATCGGTCACCGTAACAATGCCGCCGTGGCTCGCCAGGTAGCGGGCAACGCCAACACCGCCGCCGAGAATGCCCAGGCCAAGCACCGTGAATCGTTTGCCAGCGATCTCAAGCGTCATCCTGCTGTCCTACATCAACGCCAGCGCAACGCCGAGCAACCCCGACATCATGCCCATAAGCCAGAACCGCAGGCTCACCTGGGTTTCGCTCCAGCCGAGTTGCTGGAAATGGTGATGGATGGGTGTTTTGCGGAATACCCGCCTGCCCTCACCGTATTTCTTGCGCGTGTATTTGAAGTAGCTGGTCTGAATGATGACNNTCCCCCATGATGACCTGCGCCGGATTGGCATTGAACCAAAGGAACCCCATCAATGCGCCGACCATGGTGAAACAGAAGGTCACCACACCAAGCTGGCCCTGCAAATACGCGATGATGCCGTATGACACAAACGCGATCGCGCTCAATCCCGCCGACAGGGTATCGAGGCCATCGGAGAGATTGACGGCATTGCTCATCGCCACGATGGCCAGGATGGCGATAGGCAGGTAGAACCAGCCGATGTTGTACCGACCCACGAACGGGATGTAGATGTGGCTCAATCCAAGTCCCCACGGATCGGGCAGGTGCATCACGAACGCGGCAATCGATGCCACCGCGGTTTGCACAACCAATTTGTAGCGGCCAGCGAGTCCATCTTCCTGGCCAACCTTGTTCACCGACCCGACGAGCGTGGTCATGTCATCGACCGCGCCCAGAATCGAGGTGGATACCAGCACAAAGACCGGCAACAACATCGAAAGTCGGCCGTACAGGTTGAACGCCAGGGTGAGAATGACAACCGTGAAAACGATCATCATGCCGCCGATCGTGGGGGTACCCATCTTGGACATGTGGGTATCGCCAAGTTCAACGCGAATGCGCTTGCCGATATTGTGTTGCCGCAGCCAGGTGATATAGGGTCGGCCGATGATGATGGTGATCACGAACGCCAGCGCTGCCAGCGCCAGCGACACGGCCATATTCTCGCCCGCCTCGGTGGGCATGATGGATGTTTTTGCCAAAACCGCAAACATCATGCCGATGCACCCCTGCTGGCGCTATCCCTGAGCGCATGGACAATGGTTTCCATCTGCAGGCCGTGTGCGCCCTTCAGCAACACCATATCGCCCTGATCGAGTTCCTCCAGCAGGAACGCAGTGATTTCCTCACGCTGGTCGGGGGTGAAACGGACCACCTTCAGGTCTCGACCAGCAGCAGATGCGCTCTCGCGGGCGGCGGCAATGGCGATATCCGTCAGCTCACCGAAGGTGACCAGCATATCGACCGTTTCCCCTGCCCGTCCGCCAACGATGCGGTGTCCTGTTTCGGTATGTGTGCCAAGCTCGCGCATTTCACCCAACACGGCAATCTTCCGCGTGCCTGGCAGTTCGCGCATCAGGTTCAGCGCGGCCAATACGGATGGCGTACTGGCGTTGTAGGTGTCATCAATAAGCTGGCTTCCCCGCGGACCTTGTACCAGCAACAGCCGCACTTGTGTGCGTTCGTCCTGCAACCCTTCCTGCATCTCGGCGATGTTCATACCGAAGCCGTGGCCAACGGCAATCGCAACAACCGCGATGGCGACGCCAGGGCTGCCGACATACGGCAACGTCAGGAACGTTTCCTCGCCCTTGATATTCACCCAGAATGTGATGCCCTTGAGCCCCTGGGATTGCACATCGTGGGCATGGATATCGCCTGGGCCATCAATGCCAAAGGTAATCACGCGGGCCCTGGCCACAGCGGCCATCGCTCGCACACGATCGTCGTCGTGGTTGAGCACCACAAAGCCATCGGCCGGAATAGCTTCCACCAGTTCGGCCTTTGTCTTGGCGATGTTCTCCA
>DJVD01000217.1:0-734 GCA_002440805.1 Chloroflexi bacterium UBA6265 | reverse complement strand
TCCGGGCAATCGAGCAAGCTTAATGGCAGGCCGACTTCGTTATTGAAATTGCCGGGGCTGCGGAAGACGCGATAGCGCTGACTGAGCACGGCGGCAATCGATTCCTTGGCGCTGGTTTTGCCGAGGCTGCCAGTGATACCGATCACCTTGGCGGAAAGCCGATTGCGCTGCCATGCTGCCCAACGCTGCAATGCCGCACCGGGATCGTCCACCATAATGAGGGGAATCGAAACATCGGGATGTTGCTGTGCCCACCTGCGCGAGACGATGGCCATCACGGCGCCGTTCTCGATGGCGTTCTGGACGAACTGGTGACCATCGTGCGATTCGCCGCGTAGCGCGATATACAACCCGCTCTTGCGAGGGATGCGGCGCGAATCGCGCTCCAACTCCAGTTCAATTGCCTGGTCGGGCACCGTGCGGCTTAGTTCGCCGCCGGTAGCCTCCAGAATCTGGTTCAGGGTATAGCGTTTCATCACGCTCCTCAGGGTGGGTCCATCAGACGATGCGTTCAGCCACACGCATAATCGCCGATCGACTCCTGGCGTTCATGGATTGTTCCTGTACCGAAGGCTTAATCGGCTTGCCGATTCGCTTCAGTCTCGCTGAATGATGACATACGCACACCGGAACGTCTGGAGGGCAAATGCAATTGGTGCTCTCCCGCGCCATGAATTGCTTCACAATCCGGTCTTCCAACGAGTGAAAACTGATGACCACCAGCCGGCCACCGG
>DJVD01000016.1 GCA_002440805.1 Chloroflexi bacterium UBA6265 | reverse complement strand
TTCAGTTATCACACCACATCCGGAGGCTTCGCCTCCGGATGTGGTGGTTTTCGCTGCCAACAACCGCTTCAATCCGCGCCCACCCGCCGGACTGGATGCGTCTGCCACGAATGGACTTCCGTCAGAATGTCGTCTACGGATGAGGCCCGGCCCTGCTCATACTGCAACTGCCATTTCCCCTCATCCAGCAATGTCCGGGCCTTTTGGGTGCGTGCCTCCTGCTCTGCGGCCTCCGTGGCCGCATGCGAGATGCCGCGATCGGCCAAAACGCCGTCAAACGCCCCTATGCACCAGGCAGCGCGATGGCCGTCGCCAGCGGCAATTGCTATGTCTGCAAGGTCTGCAAGGCATAGCACTGCATCGATGACGCTGCCACACCGCTCAAACCAGAAAATCGCACTGCACGCGAGTGATTCTGCTGAAGTCAGGTCTCCCTCGCGTAACGCAACCTGAGCCAGGCCCGATGTGCTTTCCGCGATATCCTTCATGCTGCCTGTTTCCCGCGCCGTAGCAAGCATGTGCTCAAACATGCTCCTGGCCCGGGAAAGGTCGCCCCGCAACATGGCAACCCACGCCAGATTCAGGTCCACGCCAGGCAGATCCCGCCTGTCGCCCATCTGGATCAGCAACTCCTGCGCTTCGAGAAGTAGTTGCTCTCCCCGATCAAGATCTCCATCGCGACTGTACGTATAAGCGAGATTTATCTTGCTCAACGCCTCGCCCCAGCTGCTTCCGATCGACTCGCTCAAGGCAAGCGCTTGCTCCCATGTCTCATATGACCGCGCCATGTCACCACGCTGCGCAGCTACCAATCCAAGGCCCCCTGTTCCCAATGCCCGCAGGTAGGTGCTATCCAGATCCTCGGCGATGGCAAGTCCCTCGTGTGAAAGCACCTCCGACTCATCGAGTTGTCCCATGTTCCACAAGACCGCGCCCCGGATTATCAGACCCTGTGCCTGATACCAGCGCTCGTTGAGCTGGTCGGCGAAGGCGATACCCTCCTCCAGTACCTCAAGCGCGGCCGTAAACTCCGCCTGATTCATGTAGATCATGGCAAGAACTATCTGCGCCCGAACGCGCGCCAACGTTGGTTCCTGGCCACGTGGATGGGCGAGCAGTAACTCCAGTTCCCGCCTGGCTTCATCGTATTGGGCTCGCAAGGCCCGGGACGGTGCCAACGAACCAGAGACATCCAGTGCCTCCTCGATTAAGTCGCTTGCAATCAGCCAGGCGAGATGTTCCCGCAGGTTCTGCTGTTCGGCCTCAATCTGATTAAGCACAACAATCGAGTCGGCGCGGGCCTGGACAAACTCGCTCTCACGCACCAGGGGCACGCACCAAGCCTCGTGCGCGCTGCGACGCGCTGAAAACTCTTCACCGGAATCAGCAAGCGCCTCCATGCCGAATTCGCGAACGGGCTGCAACATTCTGTATCGCGCCTGGCCATCGGGTCCTAACCAGCGCCGAAGCAGGCTGCTATCCAGGAGCGTCTCCACGGCATCAGCCGGGTCTTCTCCGGTCTTAGACCCTTCCGCAGTCAGAACCGCAGCGGCGGTTGCCAACGTGCATCCATCCGGAAAAATCGCGAGTGCGCGAAAGATGTGCTGCTGCCGAGGCGATAGCAGATCATAGCTCCAGGCGATCGTATTGCGCATGGTTCGGTGGCGCTCAGGGACATCGCGTGTATCGCCGGCCAACACAGGAAGTTGTGAATCCAGGCGCTTTAACAGTTCCTGCAATGGCAACAATCGCAAACGGGCGGCGGCCAATTCAATGGCCAATGGCATACCCTGCAGCCGATTAACAATGGCGGCGACCACAGGAGCATTCTCGTGATCAAGAAGGAGGCGCTGATCTGCAGCGCGGGCGCGAGCCACGAACAATGCCACCGCATCGACGTGATTGAAGGAATAAACGTCGTGATACGTCGGCAAAGGCAGGGGCTCGATGGGCATTACGTGCTCGGCGGAAATCCGCAGGATAATCCGGCTGGTGGCGATAATGCTGAGATCCGGGCAGGCAGCAAGCAGCCAGGCGATATCTGTCGCTGCGCCGATCACCTGCTCCAGGTTGTCCAGTACCAGCAGCATGTTTCGCCCCTGCAAAGCGATGTCCAGCACGTCTCGGATCTCAAGGTCTCCTCGTGCAGGGATCCCGAGCCGATCGGCAATCGCGGGGATCACCATCGCGGGCTCACGGGTCGCTGAAAGATCAACGAAAACCACGCCGTCAGGAAACCTGTCGATGAGCTGATGTGCTGCCTCTATTGCGATCCGGGTCTTTCCGACACCTCCGGGACCGGTAAGCGTAATCAGTCGGGCACGATCGGTTGCCAGCATGCCAATAATCGACTCGATTTCCTCCACTCGTCCGATAAACGAAGTAGTAGGCACCGGCAGCTTATGGATTTTGGTGGGAATCAGGGACGGTCGCGAACCAGCGGACGAATTACGGGCGTTGAGGATATCGATCCGCTGCTCTTCATTGAGGCCGAGCCCGTCGGCGATCATGCGCACGGTTTCAAGCCGGGGCGTGGTTCGTAGCCCGCGCTCCAGATCGCTAATACCGCGCAGGCTCAGGCCGGCCCGCTCGGCAAGTTCCTCTTGCGAAAGCCCGGCCGCTTCGCGGAATTGGCGAAGCGTCATGCCGAATGGCGATCGGCGGTTGACGTCCACAGCGACCTCCAGCAATGCTCCACATAACAGCTACGTAGTGCTTACAGCTTATCATTCCGTTGCTTCGAAATGATGCGTGGTCGATGCGTGGTTGCTGCGTATCGTGCCAGAGGATCTGACCCGGCATCATCAGGCCAGGTACGGGTTCGTCCCCCGTCCGGGCGCTAATTGCCAATTACTGCATGGCGGCCCTTAATCCTAAAACACCTGCTAGGAGTTCAGACATGAGCACGCATCGATCCCTGGTGGTCGCACTCGTCATTGCCGTCGCTTGCCTGATGGCGATTCAACCCGCCGCTGAAGTCGCCACATTTGATCCCACGCGTGTCGACCGATGGTGCCGTGTGGTGGGCCCAAAACCAGTCGACTTGTTCAGCGGAGCCGGCGGGTTCCTCCTGTCTGCCCACAAAGACAGCACTCAGTCGGATTATCGGAATGAATTTGAATGCGTACCTGGTGCATCGGGCGGAGAGACCGGAGGAGCAACGGATGGCACACACACGTGCCTGAATACCGGTCCGCTCATGTTCGCCCTCGTATCAGCACTCACTGACCTGCCAGAAGCGTTATCGAGCGTGCCACCATGCTTCGTGGCAGAAGGTGGCGTGCTGGTTCCCATTGATCCGGCCGCGATGGCGAGTGGGAGAATTTGCCATTCGGGCGAATCGGCCATTGTCCCGGATCCTGCGAACGCGAATACGGACGTGGTCAGCGAGCATGCGACCGCATGCATGGCTCCGGAGAGCTTGCTGCAATCCGCCCGGCTCCACATCCTCCGCATCTGCGATGGTGGTTATGAGATCATCCCGGATAGGCAACCGTGTCTTGCGCCACTCTAGTTGGCAGGGAGATAGGTGTGAAGGATGACTGATCGGCATGGCAGCAGAAGGCCGATCTGAGAGCGAACACGCATTGGGGCCACAACAGCAGCCCCCGGCCGCAGTAGATGCGCCCGGCCGGGTGATGTTTCCCGGATCAGAACTAATCGCCAGTAAGCCCGGGATTGTTGGCCGCGGAGATGTCGTTCCGCGTTTTCATCACGCTGAACGCGGCGGCGACTACCAATGAAACGACGATAAGCGCCAGGGACACCACCGTCGACATCTCTGGAATAAACGTCACATGATGGCCGTGGTTAATGAACGGCACCGAGTTGGAATGTAGCGCGTGGACCGTGAGCTTCACGCCGATGAGCGCCAGGACAAACGCTAGGCCATAGTTGAGGTACACCAGCCGCTCCAGCAAGCCGCCAAGCAGGAAATACAGTTGCACCATGCCCATCAGTGCCCAGGCGTTGGCCGTGAACACGATATATGGCTGATCGGTAATGCCGAAAATCGCGGGAATAGAATCGAACGCGAACAGGAGGTCAGTGCTACCGATCGCCAACATCACCAGGGAGATCGGCAACAACATGAAGGTGCCGTGCCGCACAACCCAGGGGCGTGCGCCTTCCCATGTATCGGTCACAGGAACCAGGCGTCGCACCATCCGGATGAAGGCGTTTTCGGAGTATTCCTCTTCCTCGATATCCGATTTGGATCCGATCAGCTTCCAGGCGGTGAGGAGCAGGAAGATGCCGAAGATGTAGAACACCCAGCTAAAGCGCTCGATAATCGCTGCACCCATCAGAATGAAGATCGCGCGCAGGACGATCGCGATGGCCACCCCTGCGATCATCACCAGTTGCTGCATTTGGCGCGGCACGGCAAAGGCCGACATGATCAGGATGAAGACGAAGAGGTTATCGATCGAAAGAGCTCGCTCGGTGACATAGCCGGTGACATACTCCACCGCCAATGTCCGATCCCAGATGGAGAGAATAACCAGGCCAAATAGCAAGCCCGCCGCCAGGTAGATCACGCTCCAGATTGCAGATGATTTAATCGAAGGCTGGTGAGGGTGACGCACCGCGTGGACAAGTT
>DJVD01000291.1:4022-13833 GCA_002440805.1 Chloroflexi bacterium UBA6265 | reverse complement strand
TGAATCGATGGAAGCGCTTAGCTACTGTCAAACCCAGGGATTGCACACTGGCACGGTGGATGGCAGCAGAAATTGTGGAGGACGAGACCCGAAGGAAGTCGAGCTTTCCATAGATTTTGAACTGCGCCATATGGATCACCCCTGCCTCGTCCCTGACTCCCATAATGCATCATCCCCGAAATGGCTCATTTGAGCCAGATACCCGATACTATCGCGGTGGACAGAGGTGACGATGGCCGTCCCCGCCCGGTTGTACGTAAGGATGAATAGTTTCGTGATCAGGTTGGTTCAACATCGTGCAGGTGGTCGCTTGCACCCCATAATTATCGTCTTCCTGGCATTCATCCTGTCAACCGCCATTACATCAGCCGAGAGCGAATCGGGCGATACGACGCACCACTGGGGCAAAGTGTTCCTGATGTTTGCGGTGGTGTTGCTGGCAGGCCGGCTGGGTGACCTGGTGCAACAGGCTGGCCAACCCCCGGTCATCGGTCAGTTAATCATGGGCATGGCCCTCGCGGCTGTCGGCTACATGGGCCTCGATTTTATCAACGACATCGTCCAGGAACCGACCATCTCATTCCTTTCGGCAATTGGCGCCGCACTCTTGCTGTTCTCGATCGGCCTGGAGACTAACCTGACGGAGATGGGTCGCGTTGGGGTGCGAGCGCTCATCGTGGCCACCGTCGGTGTGGCCGTACCGTTTATCGTCGGCACATGGGTGCTGGGACCGATTTTCTTTGCTGATGAGAGTACCAGTGCCAAGCTCTTTATTGGTGCNNCAAACTGTGCTTGGTGCCGCAGTCGTGGACGATGTATTTGGCCTCATCATATTGGCGGTTGTTGCCGCAATTGCGAGTGGTGAGGAAGCAAGTGCGAGCATGGTGGCTGAACTCAGCCTGAAGGCGTTCGGATTTCTCGCCATCGCTGTTCTCGTTGGACGGTTGATTGCTGATCCCGTCTCGCGGTTTTTCCGCATGATTAGCGGCTCGGACGGCATGCTCCTCTCCGTAGCGGTAGGATTTGCCCTTGTCTTCGGCTTCATGGCCGAGCAGTTCGGTCTCGAACCGATCATCGGTGCATTCGCAGCCGGCCTGGTGTTGGATGGCGTGCATTTCCTTCGCTACGATGAACCAGTCATTGTGCGAGACATTCGCAAAATCCGATCGACTGACGTATCGGCCCAGTTACAGGTCACCACGATTCTGGATCATCGCCATCATGCACACGTCGAGGATCTCGTCGGTACGCTCAATCATGTGTTTGTGCCGATTTTCTTCGTGTATACCGGCATGCTGATCGACATTGGATCGCTGCTCAAACCGGAACTGTATTTGACGGCGCTGATCGTGAGCATTGTTGCGATTGCCGGCAAGCTCGCCAGTGGATTGGCGGCAGCAGGCAATTCCCGGGAGAAGCTCCTGGTCGGCATAGCCATGGTGCCGCGAGGTGAAGTTGGCCTTATTTTCGCCGCAACCGGCAAAGGTCTGGGCGTGCTGAGTGACGACCTGTTCTCCACCATCATCATCACCATCGTCGTCACAACACTGGTTGCGCCACCGCTGGTGCGCATCGCCGCAAATCGGCTGCAAGCTCCGGCACGCACTGTTGTTGCCGATGCACCCGTAGGATAGAGAGCGTCAATGACCTCCCCGTACCGGATGGTGGCAGGCAACGGAATGCATGAAACCGAGATCAGGAAATCCCGGTTCATTTGTCATCTCTTTCGGGTCAACGATGACGCGGAAGCACGTGCCTACATCGAGAATGTGCGCAAGGAACATTGGAACGCCAATCACAATTGCACAGCCTGGATTATTGGAGCAAACCAGTCCAACCAACGTTCAAGCGACGACGGCGAGCCATCGGGCACGGCCGGAATGCCCATGCTCGAGGTGTTGCGACGCCGTGAACTGACCGATACGCTGGCCGTGGTGACCCGCTACTTCGGCGGTGTGATGCTTGGGGCCGGCGGTCTCATTCGAGCCTATGGCGGAGCCGTGAGCGATGCGCTCGATGCCATTGGGATCGTNNATCGAAAACGCGATTCGATCCCGTAGCCTCACCCTCGTTGATACGGCCTACACAATGGATGTCACCTTCGAACTGGTGATGCCACCGGCCGAAGTGGAACCATTCACTACCTGGCTGCAGGAACTCACCAATGGCACGACTACCGCTATGATTATGGGCGAACGATTCGTTGAGGTGCCGGCACCGGCACACACAACGAGCTGAAAGGATTACTGATGCAGGGCAAACAGGGCCTGACCGTTAAGATCGATCCACATCGTTGCATTGGCATGGCCAAGTGCACAACAGTTGCCCCCGGCATTTACACCATTGACGAGGAAACGCGGAAAGCGGTGTTGGAAAATGCCGAAGATGCCACAGTGGAGCAGCTTTTCGCCGGCGCCCGGGCCTGTCCAACCCAGGCAATCACCATTGAGCAATACGGCCGCCGCATGTATCCACACATCATTCCGGCCATGTTCGGCGATGCACCCGACGAGGAATAACGAACACAGGTACAAGAAGGTCCTTCTGGCATTCCCGGAAGGACCTTCTTGTACCTGGGAGGATTGCGCTAGTTGCCGCTGATCTCGGCGATATCATCTACGGTGTACGTCAGGTTGATGGGCTCGCCGTTGACCTGCACACCATCAACATAGTGGCCGTAGACCACATGGATCGTATCCGGCGCAGCAGATATCTGCGAGTACACCACCGTTCCATCATCGAGGAACGTCGCCGTGAGTACAACATAGAGCGGCTGTTCACGCGCATTCACGGTTTCATACACCACACTTGCGGTGGTGCGCGTTGTAGCCGTTTCCACCACCGTCATAGTGGCCTCAAAGGTATCGGCGTACTCGGGCGATGCCCAGTAACCGGCAAGGCTGATCGGCGTGTTTCCTCCCGTGTTTTCAACCGTCACGAAGGCATACCCGAGACCGTCAGTTGTCTCGATGGTCACGACGTCGTACACGGGATCATCGTTGAGATAGATTGCGTACTCGTAGTCAATCGGGAACACCCACGTGGCCGCATCCCATTCAACGGAGACGCCAAACGATGGGCTGACCCATTCGGTCCCTGAAACCAGCCCCATGGTTTCCCAATCACCACCGGCGACTGCAGTGCCAGCGATACCGTCGGATTGCGGCGTCGCGTCCGCGATCAGGTCGCCAACATCAGGGGTGGTTGTCTCTGTGGAGTTCCCCGGTTCGGCAATGCGCGGATGCACCGTGGCGGCCTCAGCTGTGGCCCGCTCCGGTGTTGCAGAGGCGACTTCCCCGGTGACCAGCGATTGCACGGCCTGCGCATTGGTATCTGGCAGCAACGCATTGCCGCCCACACTGACTTCCGACTGCACAAACTCCATATCGGCCGCGAGCTGTTCGGCATCTGTGAACTGCATGACCACGAGATCAAGGTCTCCAACAGCATCGAGTTGAAAATCGTAGAACACTACCAATGGGGTCCCCTCGAAAACTGCATTCGCAACGAACCAGGCGTGATCCTCCACGACCCTCTGTTCCAAGATCTCGAAGGAGTCGTAAAACTCCATCATGTTGCCGATAGTGAGATCAAAGTAATCGGAGGTGGTGAGTTCTCCCTCGATTAACACGAGTTCGAAGTTGGACAATCCATACGTGAACCAGACATACTCTTCCGCCACCAAACTGCGCCGGTTGAGTTCGTAGGCCTCCGGAAGGAAGACGATTTCCCCGCTGTTCCCGAGATCAATTACGTCTCCAGCGAGGCCAGAGGTGAAGGTGCTTTCAGTCTCGGTTGGTTGGGCTACGGCGGCCAGCCATGAAGCGGACAGGAGACCAAGAGCCAGCAAAACCGAAAAAGCGATTCGTTTCATATGTACTCCTCTGCGTCGCCTGTGCCCGCCACAATGTGATTGCCGGATTGACACCGTTATTCGGGAATTTTCGCTCGTAAATATATCCGTATCATACGGGACGAGATCAAGGCTTTTCTGGTTCCATACGTCCCCATTCGAATCCCATGATCGCTCGCGAAAACGCAGAACGTCCCTGTGGAATTGCTTCCACAGGGACGTTCTGGTTCGCCCTTCTGGGGCGGGGAACTACCTCTAGTAGTCCATGCCCATGCCAGGATTCGGCATGGCCATTTCCTTCTCCGGCTTGTCGGCAATGAGGGCCTCAGTGGTGAGGATCATACCGGCAATCGAGCAGGCGTTGGCAACGGCGCTGCGGGTGACCTTCACCGGATCGGTGATACCAGCTTCAATCATGTTCACGTACTGATCCGTGATTACGTTGTAGCCGATCTTCTGGTCGTTCTTCTCGAGCTGGAGTGTGCGCACGCGCTCCACCACAACGGCTCCATCGCGGCCCGCGTTCTGGGCGATACCGCGCATCGGCTCTTCGAGGGCGCGGCGAAGGATGTTCACGCCGGTAAGGACGTCACCTTCGGCTTCCACGCCGTCCAGTGCCTGAATGGCGTGCACCAGTGTGACACCACCACCCGGGACGATTCCCTCTTCCACGGCAGCACGTGTGGCGCTGAGTGCATCCTCAACGCGATGCTTCTTCTCTTTGAGCTCGGTCTCGGTTGCAGCACCGACCTTGATCACAGCAACACCACCGGCCAGCTTGGCGAGGCGTTCCTGCAGCTTCTCACGGTCGAAATCACTGCTGGTGGTCTCGATGGCGGAGCGAATCTGGTTGATGCGGCCGTCAACGTCTTCCTTGCTGCCCTGGCCGTCCACAAATGTGGTCTCGTCCTTGGTGGCAACAACGCGGCGGGCGGAACCAAGATCTTCCGGCGTGACGCTATCAAGCTTGCGGCCAACTTCTTCGCTGATCACACGGGCGCCAGTAAGGGCGGCGATATCGCGCAGCATTTCCTTGCGGCGATCACCGAAGCCAGGGGCCTTCACGGCAAGGCTGTTGAAGCGGCCCTGCAGCTTGTTCACGACCAGGGTGGCAAGTGCTTCGCCATCAACATCCTCGGCGATAATCACGAGGGCCTTGCCGGTGCGGGCAACAGACTCGATGGTCGGGAGGATATCCTGGATGGCGCTGATCTTCTTGTCGGTAATGAGGATGAATGGATCCTCAAACTCGGCAGCCATGGCTTCGGTATTGGTGACGAAGTACGGGCTGATGTAGCCACGATCGATCTGCATGCCCTCGGTGTACTCGGTTTCAAATTCGAATCCGCGGGACTCTTCGATGGTGATCACACCATCCTTGCCGACCTTCTCCATCACTTCAGCGATCAGGTCGCCGATTTCCTGGTCTGCAGCCGAAATGGCGGCCACCTGGGAGATCTCCTGGCGAGTCTCAACCGGGGTGGCGAGTGCCAGCACGTGGTCCACGATCAGGGCGCTGGCCTTGTCGAGGCCCTGCTTCAGCAGCATGGCGTTGGCACCGGCAGCGATATTACGCAGGCCTTCGTGAACAATTGCCTGGGCGAGGACGGTGGCGGTGGTGGTGCCATCGCCAGCGGCGTCATTGGTCTTGGTGGCAGCTTCCTTGAGGAGCTGGGCACCCATGTTGGCAAACGGATCTTCGAGTTCGATTTCCTTGGCCACGGTCACACCATCATGGGTAACGGTCGGGGCGCCGAATTTCTTGTCGATGGCCACGTTGCGACCTTTGGGGCCGAGGGTGGTCTTGACGGCGTTGGCGAGGGTATCAACACCCTCCTTGAGGGAATGGCGTGCAGCCTCGTTGAATTCAATCATCTTGGACATTGTTGGTAGATCCTTTTATTACGGGCGTTGGCCCACCTGAGTGATCGGTTTAGCCAATAATGGCGAGGACATCTTTTTCGGCCAGGATCAAGAGATCCTGATCGTCAAGCTTGAACTCGGTGCCGGCATACTTGGCGAACAGCACCTGGTCGCCGACCTTTACATCAAGGGGAATGCGGTTGCCATCATCATCGCGACGGCCTTCGCCACACGCGATAATCTCGCCGCGCTGCGGCTTTTCCTTGGCGGTNNTCCGGAAGCACGATGCCGCTGGCGGTCATCTCTTCGCGGCCAGCCGGCTTGATCACCAGGCGATCGCCCAACGGCTTGAGGTTCACTGAATCAGACATCGAGATTCCTCCTGAAAGCACTTCACCCTTGACATACTTAATGCAAGGTAACTCACTACACTGCGTATCAGCACACATCATTCGAAGCATGCCGATTTCGACCATCACGAGAATAGCACAGCGATTAGCACTCTTCAAGGTACGAGTGCTAAATCGACATGAACAATGAAAGCCGCCCGAACGGGGTCGGGCGGCTTTGGATGGGTTAGGCAAAAGACGAAGTTAGTTGCCTGTGGCGCGCTGGATTTGCTCGGGGGTGAATACCGAGAAGGATGAGCCGCCGTCGATCTTCACGTCATCCTGGGCGGCGGTGTAGGCTGCCACCACATCGGAAGCAGGAGTATCAAGCGTCAGCAGCATGATGCTGCCGTCACCCGTGGCCACGGCTTCGCGAATGAGATAGAAGTCACCATCGCTGTTGGAGTAACTGATCACCACGGCAACCCTCCCCTGGCGACTGCGCGTGCTCACCAACTCGCCATTAAAAAGCTCGCCGGACGACGTTTCATGGCGGAGGAATTCTTCGCTGCTCCAATACGCCAGGTACTCATCTGGTGTCGAATCGTTCGCGCCGTACATGTCGATGTACAACAGGGAAATAACGGGAGACAACTCGGCCGTAAGCGTAAGTGATTCGTACTGCTCAGCCTCATCGGACTCCACCATACTGGGGTCGTCCACGTCCACAAACCAGGTGACCGCGTCCCACTCCACCACATGGCCGAGCACCGGGCTTTCCCACGACGAATCGGATTGGGTTACCGGCTCTTCAGTGGCTTCCGGAGTGCCACCTATCTCCGAGGAGTTGCCGGCACCGCCATCGGTGGGGAGTTTCGCGTCATCCCGTGGCCGACTGGGAGTGCTGCCTGCCGTGGCTTCCGGCGTTTCAACCAGTTCAGGTGTCGGCTCGGTGCTACCATCGCCCAGTCGAACAGCTATGTCATCGGCATCGATGTTTGCAAGCAACGGTTGGCCATCGATACCCAGGCCCGTTTGCAATGATGTGATGGATGCGGCCACATCGGTAACGGGCATCTCGGAACTCACCAGAAGTTCGAATCCGGGTACAAGAGCGGTATCTGCGGTCACAAGCATCGCCCTCGGCTGGCCGTCCAACTCGACGCGATACAGTGCCCAGGCAAAGTCATCGGTGACAAGTGCATCGACTTGTTCAACGCTTTCGTAATTTTCGTCCAGGGAGCTGGTGAAACTCTCCACCACTTCCTCGGCAGACATGCCAGTTTCACCCAGCGCCACTAACGTCAGCGTATCCGCGCCGGCAACCATATATCCCTGGATACTTCCATCGGTCACCGGATCGCCGGTCACCTGGAAATCAGGACCTAATCCGAGGCTGACTCCAGCGGTATCGAATGGAACAGTTGTCTCCGCGGTCACTGGCGCCGAGTCTGACTCAGGTGTGCTACTGCCTGGCGACGAAGCCGCGGCTTCAACCAGATCGGCTGCGACAACAGTCTCCATGAATGGGGCGACATCGATGGTGATTTCGTTTTGAGCAGCAGCGAGATCGTCCTCAAAGGTCGTGGCGGTGGTGAGAATGGTTTCGAAGAGATCGACATTGCCAGCGACATCCTGGGTCACTTGCATGTAATAGAAAACATCGATCCCCTCATAATGAATCGACGTGAGGGCATAGGTGACTCCGGCCTCAATTCCGCGGTCAATCAGCGTGTAATCAAGATCGGCATTCTCGATACCGGCGAGGTACGCATCGATGGTTTGCTCAGGCGTATCGGCATCATCAAAAAAGCTGACCTCAATGGAGACCACGTCTGACTCGATGGTGACAATCTCACCTTCCCCGCTGCTGTAGTGCTCCAGAGTGGCACCGGTGATGGCGTAGACCGGGCCAGATACAACAATGTCAAAGTCAGAGAGTTGTGAGGTGTAGGCCTGCGGAGTGAAATTCTGTTCCTGCGCACCTACCCCCGCCACGCTGAGCAATGGCAGCGCAAGCAACAAGCCGACGATCAGGATACGGAACGTGGGAGCCAGCATTCTCACAGTTGCACCTCTTTGCGAATCACGGTTTGTTGGTATTCAAGATCGCGTCGACTTCTTCTACGGAAATGGCATCCAGGAACGGTGTGCCATTAACCATCACCGCCTGCTGGAAGGTCGCCATCTCGGCGAGAAAATCCGATTCACGCACTGCCAACGCTTCTATCTGCCAACTATTGGCGTCTACGTTGGTGACATCGATCACCATGATCGTGAACCCACCATCAATAGCTATACGATACACGGCAGTCGCGTGTTCCCCGTTCTCCTGTAGTTCCAGCAAACGGGGTGCTGCTTCGCCCATTGGCGCTTCGGCGATGATGGACTCGATTACCGCTGCAGCGCTATCGGTTTCTTGCCGCTGATAGCCGACAAAGCCGAAACCAACAGGAGACGAAATGTACGCAGCCTCAAGGTGGTTGGTCAGGAGAGGGTAATCGTAGGTGACAGGTGGTTGCACCTGCAATTCACCATCCACCGTCTGGAACGTGTATCCAGTCCGGGCAGGAGTTGCCTGGGCTAGTGGCGTTGCTGTTGCCAGATCGGCTGCGACGATCGCATCGAGATCGATGGCTGGCGCACCGAGGAATGCATTCCCCTGGATGATGATTTCCGCCTGCGCCAGCGATAACGAGGTGAGAAAGTCCTCATTTATGGTGTACAGGCTTTGGGTGACATCCGTATTTCCCGAAACATCGGGTGCAACCTCGATATAGAAGTAGCCGCTGAATTCGTCGCTGATCTGGAATTTGACGAACGCATACGAGACACCCTCTGCTTCTCCCCGATCGAGGATAGTGAACGCCTGCGATGTATTCTCGAACTCGCTGAGCATCACGTCGATCGTTTGATCCGGTGTATCGGCATCATCAAAGAACGCAATCTCGGCGAACGCCAGGGAATCGACACCACTGACATAAATTCGCTCGCCACGGCCATGGGGATACTCTTCCAGGGCAGTGTCCTGCAACGCGAATGTTGGCCCGGTTACCTTGATCTCCCAGTTCAGCAACTCGGCATCGTACGTGGTCTCCGCATCAGGCGCCTGTACGGCGAGGGCCGGCCCGATTGGCACGAGCATGAGCAGGAGTGCCGCCATCCAGGCAGCCTTGAGCGGCCAGCGTGATCGGGTCAAGAAGCGTCTAGCCTGCATCGCGCGTGATAATTTCAATAACGTCCTGGTCGTTGACAGCCGCGAACGCCGGGACGCCGTTAATGGTCACGTTCTCACGCATCTGCTGCAGGGATGATTCCATGCCGGTTGACCCGGCAATAATCACTTCGATCACCATGTAATCCTCGATGGTGATGGCATCAACCGAGATGTACATATACAAGACGATGCCGTCGGTCTCGACGCGGTAGATTCCGGTGGCGAGCTCGCGAGAACTCTCTACGTTCACTTCGACCACGGAGTCCATGGTCTCACCGAACCCGCCAACGTAACTCTCCAGGATATCGGACGGTCTCCCGAACGATTCGAGGACGGCAATTGCACCGAGTCCTTCTTCCGTTTCGATGATGATCTGATCCGGCACCTCAGTGTCCGCGGATGTATCCGTTGTGACACCCGAGCCCACCACGACTTCAACCCCACTGCTTGGCAGCACAAACACCTCGCCCACCAATGCCGGTGTGGTGCTGGTGGCGCTGGTATCGCCGCGACCGGGGAGCAGGTTGCCCCAATCGCCACCGGATCCGG
>DJVD01000291.1:0-4017 GCA_002440805.1 Chloroflexi bacterium UBA6265 | reverse complement strand
CCCATCACCATAAGCACGAGGCCGACCCAGAGCGTGAGTGAGTGGGTTGAGATGCTTGTCTTCACCGATGCCTACCTCATGAGCACCTAGTTGCCTGGGGTGCTCAGTGAATTCTCAATATCCGGAACCGACATCGCATTCGAAATGACGACGCCGTCCACAGACACGCCTTGTTCCATATCTGCCAATAATAGCGGCAAGTTCTCCCTTCCTGAAACCACGAGCAGCATCGCTGTCGAAGTACAGGAGGTATCGAGGCAGGTGTACTGCACATAGATCCAAAGGTCGGCCTGGGGAATATTGAGCTGGATCAAGGCAGCACTGGCGTTCGGATCGTTCACGCTATTAACCAGCACCGCCCCTTCACCGAACAGTTCCGCCGCCGCGAGTTCATCGGCCTCAAGCATGGAGACCAGGCCCGAGGCATCGCCGCTGTCGGAGGGTGTCACCGAGATGGTGAGGCGGGAGGTTGTACCAGTTGTTGATTCCCAGATGAGGCGTATTGAGTCCTCACCCGTTGCAGGATCGCTCTCTGTAGCTGAACCGTCGCTCTCATTCGGGACAAACGGTTCGGTCCACGTCACTGTGACGTTGTTCTCTGGCATCAACCATTCATTTCCTCCCGCCAGGGCCGTGGTCGCGCCAGTATTGCCACCCGTTTCACTGGTGTTTCCCTGGGGCGTATTGGTGCTACTACGGGTGGTCCTGGTGGTACGGGTGGTGCCAGAAGCTTCTGTCGCCGTCGGCGTTTCTGAGGTTGACTGACTACCAGCAGTTTCTTCCGTCTCCAGGGCAACGCCAAACGCTGTATGCACGGGAACAAGCACATTCAGTGCATCGATGTAGGCGTCGACCTCAACTTGCTGACTGATGAACTGCTGCCAGGTATCTCCGGCGTCAACAACCGCAGCATTCCATTCGAGGAACTGTTGATGGAAATCTTCCATTCCGGCCGGCGCCGACAATCCCTCTATTCGTTGAGCGCTGGCGCTTAGTTCAGCATTTGCTGTTGTCATTTGCGCAACGGCCTCTTCGGCGGTGAGGGTTTCGTTCTCGAGGCCGTCGAGCGCATCGAGGATCAGGAGAACCTGCTCATCAACGTAGTCGTACTCGGCGCGCACAGCCTGCAGGTACTCGGCCCGACCATCCCCGGTTGTACCCGTGGTGGTCGTCGCTTCGGTAGGTGCGGGGGTTTCAGCAGTCGTCGTCCTGGTGGTGCGTGTGGGAGTGGTTGTTGTCGTTGTGGTAGCTGCCGTTGGCTGAACCGTTGTTTGCCCACCCGTATTGGCGAGTTCGGTTTCCAGGGAGATTGCAAAGTTGGTATGCGATTCCAGGGCGGCGTCGAAAAGCGGACTGTAAGCATCGAGATTGCCAGATGCCACACCTGCTGCCCAACCCAGGCCGAGATCAGTCATGGTTTGTGCCCAGGCCAAAAACTCCTGGTGGAAAGCTTCCATCCCTGCCGGCGGCTGGATTGCCGCCGCACGGCCGCTGGTGCCTGACAATGACTGGTGGGCGGTGTCAAGGATCGGCACTGCTTCTGCGGCAGGCATCGTTTCATTCGACATCGCCTCGAGCGTGCCCAAAATGGTCGCAAGCTCGGCGGTAGCAGTGTCGTATTCGGCCTGCACCGCGGCAAGGTAGGCTTCGCGATCTCCCGAGACCGGTTGCGTCGTTTGAGTGGTTTGAGTCGGCTGGGCCGGCTGCTGAGGGGCCTGGGAGGTGGCATTCAGTTCGGCATCGAGCGATTCGGCAAATGCGGTATGAGCATCGATGGCATCGAGGAGGGCCAGTCGATGGTCATCGGCAGTTGCTGTACCGTTGTTGAAGTTTGCCCAGGCGACGCCGACATTAGTCATCGCCTGCGCCCAGGCCAGAAATTCCTGGTGGAATGTTTCCATCCCTGCCGGAGGTTGGATAGCGCCAGCTCGCTGGCTGGTCCCGGCAAGTGTCTGCATGGTCGAGTTGATGATCGGCCGAACTTCATCGGCGGTCTTCGTTTGTTGGGTAAATGCATCAAAGGCACTGACAAAGTCGGTCAACGCCGTGTTGGCCGTTTCAAACTCCGCCTGCACCGCGGCAAGGTAGGTCGCGCGTGCATTCGCATCTGGTTGGGTCGTCTGGGTGGTTTGCGTGGTTTGCGTAGGTTGGGCGGGCTGAGTCGGTACGGTTGTGGTGGTCTGGTTAGTGACATCGGTCACATTGGTGACGGCGGTGCCTCCGGTAATACCCACATTGGCGGCAACCATGTTGCCCATCACGGTGGCATCGACTCCATCCATAACTGGCGTGCCAGCAATAGTGATGCTGTTTTGCGCAGTTTGCATGGTACTGGCGAAGAGGGCCGGTGGCGCGATGAAAATGTAGAACTCGGCAAACCCATGCGAGCGATTGTTCATAAACAGGCTGAACACACCCATTTCAGAACCATCGATATTCATCATATCCAGTGAATAGGAAACGGCGGGGTAATCGCCGCGATCGATGCTTGCCGCCACAACGCCTTCACCAAAGAGCGCTTCCAATATGATGTCGCGGGCGCCATTGAGATCGACAAGCGGACTCATAAACCCGATGGAGAGCATATCGGCAGCGCCGAGCAACACAATCATCTCCAGGTTTTCGTCAGCGTATCCAAGGTCAGCTTGCAGCTGGTATGGCGGGCCATAGGTGATGGTTGCCCCGGTGAGCTGACTCTGTACTGATTGGACCTGGGCAACTACGCCCGCGGGCGACAGCATGCCGCCGCCCATCATCGCTGTCACCAGCAATACGGCCAACAGATTCCGAATACGACTAATCATGAGCATAGACATCGTTCTCTCTCCTGCCCCGACTTCCTGCCGCGCCGCGAATCGATCCTAATGCGTTAACTGATAGAGAAATAATTCATAACCCAAACGTAGAGTGCCGGAAAATTGTTCCAATTGCTACAGGTTTCGCGAAAACCCTGCTCAATCTCGCTCGGGTTTGACTGGCGCACGCTATAGCCCGGATATCCGCGTTCGATGCTGGTGTATGAGGGTACAATACACCCAATTGTTCCTGATTTAACCGATGGTGGCCAACTCGCAGAAGAGAGGCGTATTCATGACAGACCAGCAAGTACGAGACCGGTTCATTGCCCGACGTGTGAGCCATGTTGCCCCCTCCCCCACGTTAGCCGTCAGTCAACGTGCGCGCGAGTTGAAAGCCGAGGGGATTGATGTGATTGACCTCGGTGGTGGTGACCCGGATTTCATCACGCCAGAGCACATCCGCAAGGCCGCGATCGATGCCATGAACGGCGGCGATACCCACTACGCACCCAGTCCTGGTACACCAGCCTTGTTGCAGGCCATTGCCACCAAACTCCAGAACGACAACGGGATTACCGTGAATCCAAAGACGGATATCATCGTGACGCCCGGAGGTAAGAGTGCCATCTTCCAGGCATGCATGGCCTTCGTTGAGCCTGGTGTGGATGTGATGCTACTGGAGCCAGCCTGGGTGAGTTATCACCCAATGGTCGAGCTCGCAGGGGGCAGCGTAATCGGCGTACCTCTCGATCCGGATGACAACTTCAGGATCACCCGCGAACTGCTGGAGCGCCATCTCACACCGGGAACCCGCATTGTCTTCCTCAATTCGCCAAGCAACCCGAGCGGTCGCGTCGCCACGATGGAAGAACTGACTGCTGTTGCCGATTTTGCCAAGCAACACGACCTGCTGGTGTTCACGGACGAGATGTACGAGAAGATCATCTTCGGTGATCACAAGCACATCAGCATCGCGACCTTGCCGGATATGCACCAACGGACGCTCACCTTCAACGGCCTTTCCAAGGCATACGCCATGACAGGTTGGCGCCTGGGCTATGTTGCCGGGCCGACCGACCTGATCAAGAAAATCATGATTGTGCAATCGCACTCGGTCACCTGCGCCACGTCGTTCGCGATGGCCGGTGGTGTGGCCGCCTACAACGGTCCGCAAGACATCATTTCCGAAATGGTGGCTGCGTGGGATCGACGTCGCCAG
>DJVD01000196.1:1300-6207 GCA_002440805.1 Chloroflexi bacterium UBA6265 | reverse complement strand
GTTGCCATCGAAAATGGCCGTATCGGCGGCCATCAATTCTTCGAGCCAGGCGCGGGCACCGTCTTCGCCTTCCGTGAGGCGCAGCGCGGTGACAAATGTCTGGAACGAGGCATTGGTAGGGGCGAAACCGATTGTGCCCAGGTCGGCACCTGGCAAGTCGAGAATCGACTCGGGGATACTGGCTTCGTCGACCAGTTCCGGCTGAAATACCACGACACGCGCCCGACCGGAAACACCTACCCAACGGCCATCGGCATCGGAGAGGTTAGCCGGAACCATCTCGAGGATGTCCTGCGGCATGGCGGCAAGGCGATCGGCCTTGGCGAGTGCGCCGAGGGCACCGGCGTCTTGCGAGAAGAAGATGCCAGCAGGTGTATTGTCGCCTTCTTCCAGGATCTGGGCTGCCAATTCGCCCGTGCTGCCATAGCGAACCTCAAGGTCCAGTCCGGTTTCAGCAACAAGCTCTTCAAGAATGGGGGCCACCAGCGTTTCGCTGCGGCCAGAATAGATCACCAGCGATCCGCCTGAAGCAGGGGACGCAGCGGGGGTGCCTTGGGCAATGGCGCGGGAGGAGAGGGTTATGCCCGCTGCCGCAGCGGCCAGGCCGCCGGTTACGGTGCGTCGGGTCATCCTGTTCTGAACCATTAATCCATCCTTCGATTGCTCGCCGCAACTAAACCGACCGCCGTGATCGGATATCGACGATAGCGAAAGCCTAGTGGTTTGGTCGGATATAAGTCAAGGGCATGATGTTGTTAGGTGGCCGCCCGGTTTGCTGCCGCAGCTTCCAGCGCTATCGCCGGCGGGATCACCTTGATTTGCTCGATGCGATAGCCTTCCATCGCCACAACTTCGATGCGGTAGCCGTCGGTCTCTACGTATTCGCCCACTACCGGAATATGGCCAAGGCGATCGAGAATGTACCCGGCGATCGTCTCGAAGCGGCCTGCATCCTCCCCATCGAGCTCATCGATCTGGAAGATCTCGCGGAAATCGTGGGCACCCAACTGGCCGCCCACCAGGAAGCTGCCATCGTCCTGCCGAATTGCTAGTTCATGCTCGTCCTGGCTCGTCGAATCGTTGGAGCCAAGCGCATCTACCATCCCGGCGATGACATCGTTATTCGTGAGGAGGCCTTCAACGCCGCCGTATTCATCGATAACGATCGCCATACTGGATTTCTCATCGCGCATGACCTTCAGCACCTGCAACACGGGCAGGATTTCCGGCACAAATAGCGCGGGTTTCATCGCCGCCCGAATGCTGACCGGAGTGCCGTCCATTGATTGATGGAGGATATCGCGAGTGCTGACGACGCCGACGACGTTATCTGGTTCATCATCGATCACCGGGTAAAGGGTGTAGTTGCTGGCCTTAATCGTAGCGATATTGACCTCATCGGGTTCGGCAATATCGAGCCAGTGGATGGCATGTCGCGGGGTCATGAGTTCACCGGCGGTGCGGTCGCCCAGGCCGAACACGCCAGCAACCATTTCCTGCTCGGCGCGTTCGAAAATCCCGGCATCGGTAGCCTGCATCAACATCACCCGGATTTCCTCTTCGGTGATGGCTGGCTCATCGCTATCGCTGGCTCGCAGGATTTTGAGCACGAAATCGTTTGAAACGGAGAGGAACGATACCACCGGCTTGAACGCCGTCGAGAGGGCTTTCATCGGTGGCGCGATCAGGGCGGCCACGGTTTCGGCACGCTGCAGGGCCAATTGCTTCGGCACCAGCTCGCCAATAATCAGGGAGAGATAGGTGATAGTGAGCACCACAACAAATCCACTGATCTGCTTGGCGTAGTCGCCAATATAGGGCAGGCCTTTCAATACCTCTGAGAATGGACCGGTAAGGGTGGCCCCACCAAAGGCACCGTTGATGACGCCGATGAGCGTGATGCCGATCTGGACAGTAGACAGGAATTTACCTGGATCTGAGGAGAGCGCCAGCGCCGTAGCGGCGCCCTTGTTTCCATCGTCCGCCATTTGCTGCAAACGCCCACTGCGTGCGGAGACGATGGCGAGTTCCGACATCGCCAAAACGCCGTTGAGGAGAATCAACAGCAGGATAATCGTGATGTGTAAGCCAACCACAGAAGTGGGGAAACCTTTCCGAAGTAGTGTGTGTACCAGCGCGTTCCGGGTGCCGGCGAGCATGTGCGCATCAGCGGAAGTGTACTACGCTGGTAAGATTGTACGGCATTGATATCGCAACATCCGCGCCAAAAAACCAGTCCGCACGCAACAGGAGCAGGAATGCAACAGCAACATCTCGATGCCCGGGCGATTGCCGAGATCGTCGCCCGAATTGTGAGTGAAGTTGAAAAAGTCATCATCGGCAAGCGCAAGGTGGTCACCCGGGCGGTGATTGCGCTGCTGTGTGAGGGACATATCCTGCTGGAAGATGTTCCGGGCCTGGGGAAGACGATGCTTGCCCGGTCGCTGGCTGCCGCGGTTGGCGGCTCGTTCAGCCGCGTGCAGTTTACCCCCGATCTGCTGCCAACTGATATCACCGGCTCGATGGTGTTCGATCCACGTACTGCCGAGTTTAGCTACCGCGAGGGCCCGGTAGTGACCAACATCCTGCTGGCCGACGAGATCAATCGTGCCGGACCGCGTACCCAGTCTTCCCTCCTGGAAGCGATGGAAGAGCGTCAGGTTTCAGTGGAGCGGCAATCCGTGCAATTGCCGCGACCATTCTTCGTCATGGCCACGCAAAATCCGGTGGAATTGGAAGGAACTTTCCCGTTGCCGGAAGCTCAGCTCGACCGCTTCCTGATGCGGCTGGCGATCGGGTACCCGGAGATCGAAGACGAGCGCGATATGCTCCGGCGCTTCCGCAAGAACACCCCGCTTGAGCAAGTCGAGAGGGTTGCCACGTCGACCGAAGTGCTGGACATGATCTCGGCGGTGCGCCAAATCACCATCAGTGAGGCGGTTGAGGGCTATCTGCTGGATATCATTCGCGCCACACGCGAAGACGACATGCTCGAAGTCGGGGCCAGCCCCCGGGCCGCACTGGCGTTGGCACGCGCGAGCCAGGCCTACGCGGCATGCCAGAGTCGCGATTATGTCTTGCCCGATGATGTGCGCGAAATGGCACCCGATGTGCTGGCTCATCGCCTTATCGCCACGGCCGAGTCCGAGTTGCTGGGTACCACCCAGGCCGATATCGTCGAGCGCGTGGTTGCTGGCATCGAGGTGCCGGTGGAAACCGGCAACGTGGTCTAGTTCATGCAGCGAACGGCGTCGTCACAATCGAACCTGTATATCCGGCTGCGCACCTGGTGGGAGGATCCCCAGGCAGCCGTTGATGTTCGCCGTTGGGCCGGCTACGGCGCCCTGCTGATCGTCATCGGGGCGCTCATGCGAACGCCGTTGGTGGCCCTTCTCGGGGCCCTTGTGGCGGTGGTGGGTCTGCTTTTGCGACTCTGGTGGGATCATGCACTCCGCAATCTCACGTACGAGCGCACATTTTCCGGCAATCGCGCCTTCTACGGCGATGAAGTGACCATGGAACTCACCGCCACCAACGCCAAACCCCTGCCGTTGACCCGTGTGGATGTGATGGAGGGCACCAGTCCGCTGGTGAAAGTACGAGGTCATACCCTGCATCGCAGTACTGACGATCATGGCAAAAACCTCAATTCGATGTTTAGTCTCGGCATGTACGAGCGGGTATCCCACAAGTACACCCTCGATTGCGATCATCGTGGCTGGCAGATGTTCGGGCCAACCCATCTCGTGGCGCACGATCCGTTCGGTGTGAACCAGCGCAGCATGGTGGTGCAGGATCACTCCGGTGTGCTGGTGTACCCACGCATGGTGCCAATGACCAACTTCGTTGTATCCGCCCGGCAACCACTGGGAGATATGAAACCGTCGACTCCATTGGTGGAAGACCCTATGCGGATTGCCGGTGTTCGTCAGTACGTGCCCGGGGATAGCCCCCGCCGCATTCACTGGCTGGCAACTGCCCGTACCGGCGAATTGCAGACGAGACTTTTCGAGCCGAGCGCTTCGCCGGTGGCCGCGATCTTCCTCGATACGATTAGCTTCTCCCACCTTTGGGCGGGTCAAAACTCGGATCGCCTCGAGCTTTCGATTGTGGTGGCGGCCTCGATGTCGCGGCAAATGATTGAGGCCAAGCACCAGGTGGGGCTGTACGTCAATGCGCCCACCAGCCCAAGGTCACGCTCGGTACGAATCCTGCCGGGTCGGCGAGGTGGCCAACTCCAGAAAATCCTCGAGCATTTGGCGATGCTGCAGCCGGCGTTTGGTGAGCGCATTGAGCACATGATCGGCAAGGAGCTATCGCGGCTGCCGTGGGGCGCCACGGTGGTGGTGATAACCAGCGATGTCTCCGCCGATTTCCAGCGATCGCTGCTGCGCATGGCGCGGAGCGGTGGCGCCAAGCGGTTCGTGCTGGTAGTGATTGGCGAACAGCCGGTGTTGTTTGCGGATATCCGCAAGCGGTTCTCGGTGTACCACCTGGGCGGAGAGGAGGCGTGGGATGTCATTCAATCCATCCACCTCAACCGTATCTAGGCCCGGTTGGCGTGATCCTTCCTCGATTCTGCTCCCGATGTTCGTCGGCGCGTTGCGGGCGGCACCTTTTGCGCCGTTTTTCGCCATGTTCCTTGGTGAGCAGTTTGGTTTGAGTGGTGGCTTGCCAGCCCCGAATGCGTGGGCGCTGGCGCTGATGAGTGCGATTGGGTTCTGGAGCGTACGCATCCTGCCGCGATTTATCCGCAATCTTACCGTTATCAATGTGGCGTATCTCGGGTTGGGCATTGTGTGCTGGATCGTGTGGATGGCACTGGAACCGCATTGGCATGTGGCACCCGTGCTGCGCAACCCCATCGCCCTTGCCAACCAGCAGGGCGAACTTGCGTGGACATTCCT
>DJVD01000196.1:0-1276 GCA_002440805.1 Chloroflexi bacterium UBA6265 | reverse complement strand
GACGACGGCCTGCGGGCCGCGTTCATGGCCGTGCCGATAGCATTGGTTGCCGGCGTGGGCGCTGTCGGTATGAGTGAAATGGCATCCACCCGCGCGATCGCGCGTCGGCGTGGCACGACGGTTCCGGGATGGAACCGCTGGGCGAGATCGTTTGCCGGCACCGCCACCATACTGTTGCTGATTACATTCGTGTTCGCGCTCATCCTCGGCCCGGGATTCATTGGCATTGTGGTTGATGTGCTCGCTGCCATCTGGCGAGGATTTGCGACGCTGTTGCTCTGGGTGTTGTATGGCATCGTGTACGCGTTCGTCATGATCTATCGTGCAATTGCCTGGTTCCTGAGTCAGTTCTTCGATACCACCATTCCCCAAATGGAAGTGCCGGAAATGGGGCAGCAGGGCACGCCGACAACGACGGATTACGGCGAACAGCCGGAACCCGAGCCCTGGTGGTTTGCCCCATATCTGCGGTTTGGTGCGCTGGTTGCGGTTGTGCTGGTGGCGCTCGCGCTGCTGGTGAGGTTTGCCCGTTACCGTCTCGCCCCGGTCGACGTTGATCACGACGAGGAGCGATCCAGCGTTTTCTCCGGGTCGCTCCTGAGGCAGCAGATTCGTAACCTCTTCCGCCGAAAATCTGGTGCCGAAAAGCCGCGCCGACTCGACTTGGCCAGCGATCCAGCCACCGTCCGGGAATCGATGCTTTACCTGCAGGTGTTGGCCGCACGACTCGGTACGCCGCGTCATCCGGCGGAAACACCGCATGATTTCACAGAGCGCCTGCGTTCGCAATGGTCAACGCTCGATGCGCCATTGCGGGAGATCAACACGCGCTACGAACGCGTGCGCTACGGTGAAACAGAGGAAGACCGAACCGCCGTAGTGACGGCCTGGCGCACGATTTGGGAGCATCATCGGCTCGACGAAGCTGCCCTCGGGCACGGTGACTAACATCGGTCAGACCCCGGATCGTCACGATCCGGGGTCTGGTCACTTTCCCCTTGAGCTGCCTGGAAGACTAACCGCGCAGGCCAGCCGCCGCAAAGAGCTTCTCATTGGCTTCGGCTGTCCGGGTTGCCGCGGCCAACGGATCGGTTGTGGCAAGCTCATTGAGCGCTTTGCTGAAGGGTTCGGCAGCCACGCCACCGTCATAGCCGATGTCGGCCAGCTTCTTCAGCATTTCTGGTGCCGGGATCACGCCCGTTTCCATCGGCAGCGTGCGGCTGAGATCCTGCTGCTGATCGATTTCAAGCCCGAGCGGGGCATCGTTGGTGTGCAC
>DJVD01000297.1:9030-9356 GCA_002440805.1 Chloroflexi bacterium UBA6265 | reverse complement strand
ATGGCCTTCATCTGCTCACGCAGGAAGTACTCACGCTGGTTCTTGCCCATTTCTTCCTGGACATCAGACTGGATCTTGCGGCCCAGTTCCAGCACTTCCAGTTCCTTGGTCAAGTACCCGATCAGGAACTTGAGCTTCTCGCCGACATCCTCAAGCTCCAACACTTCCTGTCGCTCAGAGGGCTCCATGCGCAGATTCGAAGCAATGAGGTACGTGAGATGCACGGGATCATCCAGCGCATTCATCGATGCGATCAGGAGTTCATCCGGCAAGTGCTGCACCAAACCAACAGTTCGCTCGAAGAGCTCATGTGCATTGCGGGCCAG
>DJVD01000297.1:4909-9021 GCA_002440805.1 Chloroflexi bacterium UBA6265 | reverse complement strand
TCCATCCGCTCCATGCCCTGCACGGCAAGGCGCATGGTGCCATCTGGCACCCGCATCATCTGGTGGATGGTGGCGACAGTACCGATGGTGAGGATGTCATCGGGGCCAGCGTTATCCTGCTGATCGTCCTTCTGCATCACCATGGCAACCATGCGGTCGCCCTGCATCACGGCATCGATCAACTTGAGCGATCGCTCCTGTGCGGCCGCCAACGGCACCAGTGTGTGCGGCAAGATGACTGTTGCCTTCAGCGGCAGCAGGGGAATAATCTCCTCCACTCCCTCAGCCGGTTCGTCCTCTGCCACAATTCCGCCATCGACCTCAGGAGCATCTTCGGCCACGGGCACGTCCGCCTCAGCTGTCGCTTCGGTTTCACTGACTGCGGTCGTTTCGTTGTCGATCGACTCCACGGATTCCACCTGGTTGTCGTCCACCGGGTTGGTGGTGTCTTTTTCTTTATCAGTCACGGTCAATCTCCTGGATCTAGTTCTGGTTCTGTGGAATCACGCGCTTGGGAACAATGGTGACACCTTGCACGCGCTTGAGTGAAATGCGAAGGAACCCGTTTTCATAGGTGGCTTCGGCAACATCGGAATCAACCTGAAAAGGCAGCCTGAACTCCACGCCAAATGGCCCGTAGCCAATGCGAGCAATATGGTAGCTGCGGTTGCTGGCATCACATGGATCGGGCCGTTCACCCTGGATGGTGAGCACATCGCCTTCCAGCACGATATCGAACTGGTTCGGATCCATACCGGCAATTTCAGCCACGACTTCGAGGGTGTCTTCAGTCTCAAATACTTCTACAGGTGGACGCCACATAGGCCTCCGATTGCGCTCGCCAGCGGTATTGGCGCCAAGCATGTTCAAAAACATGGAGTCGATATCGCTTTGTCGCCGGGTTTGAGGGCGCGGGCGAACTCTCCTGACAACGATCATGGGGAAACTCCTTGAAGACGAGTGAATGACTTCGACCGTGGGCATTGACTCGTCAACGCATCTAACCCCGATCGGATATGGAGAAGTATACACAGCGCACCAAGACTTTGCCATACTTCGTATCAACTTACCGATGGTGAGTGACGATGTTAGCCGAGGTACATAACCGCCAGTACCGCAACCGACCAGGTCATGACGGAGAGCAGCAGCGGTTTGTCACGCCAGAGGAGCACTTCAGGCGCTCCGCCCTCACCGCGTTTCATCACCAGCAGCAAATAGCGAAACACCGCGAAAATGACCGGCGGCACGCTGATCATCATGATGCCATTGCCAGGCACGGATTCCGAGGTGAAGGTATAGATGCTGTAGGCCATGATGGCGCAGGTGGCGGTGATCACCAGGAACTGGTCCAAAACCGCCAACGAATAGCCGGCCAGCACGGTTCTGTGACCTATTGCGTTGTCGCCGAGGCGGACCAACTCACTGCGGCGCTTGCCGAAGGCGAGGAACAACGCCAGCAGCATGGTACACAGCATCAGCCATGCCGACACCGGCACCTCCACTGCTGCCGCTCCTGCCACTGCCCGCAACAGGAAGCCGGTTGCAATCACGAACACATCCACCAGCACAACGTGCTTGAGTCGTAATGAGTACGCCACCATCAGCACCGCATACCCGAGCATCACCAGCGCAAGCACCGGATTCACGAACCACGAAGCCAATAACGCCGCTGATGCCATAAGCGCTGCCAAGACGATAGCGAACTGCGGACCAACCTCACCCGAGGCAAGCGGACGCCGTTTCTTGACGGGATGCAATCGGTCCCGCTCGATATCCAGCCAGTCATTGAAGATGTACCCGGCGCTGCTCAAGGCGCAAAAGGCGACAAATGCGACCAAGGCACGCACCAGTGCCAGCTCGATTGAGGGATCGCCGAAAACAAGTGCCGCGAACACTACCGCGTTCTTGCTCCATTGCGGAATCCGCAGCAGATGGATCCAGGGTCGGAGGGTCGTCATCCGGTTCGATACCGTCCTTCGGTGAAACGCATCGCCACATCGCAGCGTTGACATGCCTTCTTGTCTGCAATGATACTTGGGAAAGGTAAGTGGGAGGCTGCAAAGTGCAGCCTTTTTCAGGGAGGATCGATTGGACGTCAGTACCCAGGACGTATTTGAAATGATGCAGCCAGATCTCGATCGCGTTGAAGAGACGCTGGTTGAGTCGGCCCAAATCGATTACCCCATCGTGAATTCGATGTTACGCGCGATTGTGAGCGGGGGCGGCAAGCGCCTTCGCCCTATCCTGCTGCTGCTCGCAGCCCGCGCATTTGGCTCGTTTAACGAGCGGGCTATCGATGTTGCTGCCGGTGTCGAACTCCTGCATACCGCATCGCTGGTTCACGACGACAGCATCGACAAGGCTGCACTTCGGCGCGGTAACCCAACCCTGAACACCGAGCTGAGCACCGGAGCCGTGATCCTCATTGGTGACTACCTCTTTGCCAAGAGCGCTATCCTCGCCGCCAAACCTGAGAACCCCCGCGTAATGGTGATTTTCGCCACAACCCTCGCCGAGATTTGCGACGGCCAGATTCGTGAGACCCTTGAAGCCCACAAGCTCGATCAGTCAATGGAAGATTATGAAGCCCGCATCTACGGCAAAACGGCGGCATTGTTCGCCGGCGCGGCCGAAATGGGTGCACTGCTTGGTGGCGGCACGGAGGAACAAATCCAGAATCTCCGCGCCCTCGGCACCGAACTGGGCATGGCATTCCAGGTGATCGACGATGTGCTCGACCTGCGGGAATCGAGTGCAACCATCGGCAAGCCGGCCGGAAATGATCTCCGTCAGGGCGTGGTGACCGTGCCCGTGATGCGATACGCGGCAGGACTGGCAGTGGATGCGCCGCAGCGTGGGATCATTGAGGGGATCGTCGCCGGTGAGATCACCGATCAGGTTGTGGTAGATAGCCTGATCGACGATATTCGCGACTCTGGCGCACTCGCTGAAGCAGAACAGGTTGCGCGAGATTACGTTGCGGCTGCCCGGGCCCGACTTGACCAGGTTCCAAACCCCGCAGTCCGCTCCGCGCTCGATCAATTGCTGGACCAGGCAACGATTCGCACCGTTTAGTTTGAGACAACAACATGCCCCGGACTGAGAACAGTCCGGGGCATTTGCTTACTCCGCGCCCTGCAGCCCGTGGTCATCTTTCAGGTACGGAATGTCCACCGCAGCGCAGAACTCTCGCATGAATCTATCAGCATCAACTGTTTTGGCAACACGGACGTTGCCACCTTCGCTGATAACCGTACGCCCTCGCTCTTCGCCCTCGAGGACCACATTCACCGCGTGGGATTCCAGGGTGAGCAATGATGGGTCAAGTGCTGCTGCCATCGCAAGCGGATCGTGGAGAAAGAAACCGCTCCGTACCCGCTCGGTATAGGTGCGGGCCACGATCGCCTTGAGCAGACCAGCGGATCCCTCGGCTTTGGTCGGTATCGCTTCCCACATTTTCCTGGTGATGGCTGCCTGGTGTGTCACATCGAGACCCACCGCGATAACCTCATTCCATTGAGCCGCAAATACCTGCTGCGCGGCTTCGGCATCCGCCCAGACATTGAATTCGGCCCACGGGGTGACGTTGCCAGAGTTGAAATATGACCCACCCATGAGCACCAGCGACTTGATTTGGGCGGTGATCTGCGGACGAAGTGACAGGGCGATTGCGAGGTTGGTGTATGGGCCGACGCATACCAGCGTCAACTCCCCATCAAACTCCTCAGCCATTGCAATGATCGCCTCGGGTGCGGTGAGATCGGCTTCCTCTGCCAGGGCAGCAGGAAGCTCGGCGCCGCCGAGTCCATTTCCGCCATGCACATGGGCGGCATCCCGGAACTCGGCTACCAGTGGACGACTGGCGCCACGGAAAACGGGCACGTCTTCCCCGCCCAGCATCGACAAGACGCGGAGCGTGTTTTCCGTCGTGAGATCAATACCGATATTGCCGGCCACGGTGGAGATTCCAACCAGGTCGGCCTCCACCCCGAGGGCATAGGCAATCGCGGCGGCGTCATCCACGCCGGTATCAACGTCCAGCATCACCGGGGTCATAGTCATTCATCGTCTCCAGCCGGGCGAATGCGCACGGCGATATAGACATCGTTCAC
>DJVD01000297.1:0-4894 GCA_002440805.1 Chloroflexi bacterium UBA6265 | reverse complement strand
TCTATGGTCGAACTGTCGACAATTGCCCCTGCCACACCGGAGTTCCCGTCATCTCCATCTGAAGCGAGGCTGGCGATGGTCCACTGATCGTTATCCGTCAGCAACATCGCGGCCGCAAGCGCCATTTCGGTGTTACGACCACCTTTGCCGCCTCCGCGCACCACGCTGGTTGCTTCGCCTCCCCCGATCAGCACGTCGATATCGCCGCTGACAGCGCGGCAGTCGGCTACGATGCGATGGGCCAGATCCTGCGCATCTTCGTGCCAGTTGATCCAGCGGCGTTCGATAGGAAGGCCATCGGCCTGTGCGGCAGATTCAACGGCTGAGAGAAAGGTAGCGTTATCGGCCAATATCTCGCATACATCGCGCGACGTATCGATATCGACCGCCGTGGGTGCCTCGCTGGTGAGGACCTCGCGAACGGATTCAGGCACCCGATCCTGCACACGAAAGTCATTCAAGATTTGCCATGCGCGATGCCGGCTGACTGGCTCGATAATCGTCGGCCCGCTGGCGATGATGCTGAAATCATTGCCCAATACGTCGCTGAGCATCAAGGTGATGCAACGCGCATCGCCAATGGACCGGCGCAGTCCCCCACCCTTAATCGCGCTAAGCGCCTTGCGAACAGCGTTGAGATCGTAAATGCCGGCGCCGGCGTACATCAGGAGCTCAGTGGTCACCTGCACATCCATCAGGGATACGCCCTCAACGGGATGCTCCACCAGCGATGAACCTCCGCCGGAAACAAGTGCGATCACGGTGTCTGCAGCAGAAAGGTCGGCTACGGCCGCGAGCGTACGCTCGCCAGCCAACAGGCTGGCCTCGTTCGGAATCGGATGGGCCGCCTCGACGCCGAAAAAACCGTCTACCTCATCTGTCAGTTGGCCCGACTTGGTGACGATCAGTCCGGACGTTATCCTTTCGCCCAGGGTCTCCCTTGCGGCCCTGGCCATAGGGACGGCCGCCTTGCCGATCGCCAGCACCACCAACTTCCCGTCGCCGACTCTAATCGATTCCAACGCGTTGCGCGTAACCAGTGCCGGATCGACCGCCGCTAACGCCTGCTGGTACCAGTCAAGAATCAGGTCACGATTCCGGTTCTGCATTGCCCTCGTCCTTCACGGTGTGTAGCGTCTCGAGCACCCTTTGGAGTTCCGCCGGAAGTGGTGCTTCGAAAACGCGCGCCTCGCCAGTGCCGGGCATATTGAATCCGAGTGTGCGGGCATGGAGGAACTGGCGAGTAAGGCCAAGGTCCCCGGCGATGCGAGCGCTCACCTTGTTGCCGTAAAGCGTATCGCCAACCACGGGAAAACCAATGAAGTTCATGTGCACCCGGATCTGGTGGGTGCGACCGGTCTCAATAGCGACATCCAGCAAGGTGGTTTCAGCGAATCGCTCCAATACCGTGAAATGCGTGATCGCCTGGCGACCAGTACGGCTGGTACCCATTTGCTGCCGGTTCACCTGGTTGCGGCCGATCGGTACATCAATCGTGGCGGTGTCCTCTTCCACAATGCCGCTGACAAGTGCCGTATAGCGCTTTTGCACCTTGCGTTCTAGCCACTGCTCAACCAGCGATGTCTGGGCACGATCCGACTTGGCAATCACCATCACGCCTGATGTGTCTTTATCCAGCCGATGGATGATGCCCGGACACGTGCTGCCGTGAATGGAAATCTCGGGTGCATGAAACAGCACAGCGTTCACCAGCGTACCCGTGGCATGACCGGCAGCCGGATGCACCACCATCCCGGCCTCTTTATTGATCATGAGAATGTCAGCATCTTCGTAGAGGATGTCGAGCGGGATATCCTGGGCGAGAATCTCGGACTCTTCGACTTCGGGCAGGTCTACGGTCACGACCTGTCCAGGTGTCATCTTGAAGCTGGGCCGTCGCACCTGGCCATCCACCAGCACCGCACCATCAATCACTAGCTGCTGCAGGTAGGTTCGACTTAGGTCGGGCAATTCCTCGGCCACGAATCGATCAAGGCGCATGTTGATCTGCGTGCGTTGCGGGTAGAGCGCGATAATTTCCTGTTGGTCTTCGTTAATATCCGGAGTTTGCTGATTCATGTATGGTTTTCCTGCTTAATACCTGATGATTGCCGAGCGGCATCCGCCCGCCACAATCCCCAAAACGTGATCGCCGCGCCAAAGGTAACTGCAGCATCGGCGAGGTTAAATTTCCAAAACTGGCCGATTGCAATGTAATCGACAACGTATCCGCGCCCCAGCCGATCAATGATGTTACCAACCGCCCCACCAACGATCATGCTGATGCCAATTGCCAACGGTACGTCGATAAGTGCGAATCGCACAATTGCGCCCATCGCGATGGCAACGATCAGAATTGATACGACCGCCAGCAGCTCTGTGCGTTGATGGAACATGCCGAAGGCAGCACCGCGGTTTTCCAGGTATTCGAACGCGACAAACGTGCCGAGCACTTCCTGGCGGTGCGTGGCCGCAGTCGGCCCGATCCAGGCAACCATCAGGCGCTTTATCCACTGGTCCAGCAACACAATCGCCACGATCAGGGTGAGGAGCCAGAGAAGTCTACGAATCAAAACCGTGCCGCGCATTGCCCCTCCCGGATCGTTACGAGTGATTATCGCACGCGCACTATAATGCCGAAGGGATATTTCCCGGTTCGCCGGTATGAGGATGACTATGACGCCTGCTTCGAAACCACTTCGCATCATCATTGCTGGCGGCGGCACCGGGGGCCACGTGCTGCCTGCGATCGCCGTAATCGAGGAATTGCGCCGCCGCGAGATCGCTATGGACCTGCTGTGGATTGGCGGGGCGAAGGGCGTAGAGCAATCGTTCGCCAGCGAACAGGAAATCCCGTTCAGGGCGGTGCAAACCGGCAAGCTGCGCCGGTATCTCTCGCTGGACAATGCCATGGACATGCTGCGCATCCCGGTGGGAATCGTGCAGGCGTGGAGCATTGTGCACTCGTTCAAGCCCGACGTTATTTTCGGCACCGGTGGCAGCGTAAGCGTGCCCACGGTGATTGCCGGCCACCGCAGCGCACCCGTGCTAACCCATGAGCAAACCGCACAGGTGGGCATTAGCAACAAGATCGCCTCCAAATTTGTCGACGTATTTGCCTGTAGCTACGAAGAAACCGCCGCCATCGCCCGTACCATGCACAAGAACGTGGTGGTGACCGGTAATCCGGTGCGACGATCGTTGATGGAAGGGAACAAGGAGCGGGGACTCGCCACCTTCGGGATGAGCGATGCCATGCCTTTATTGTTTGTCACCGGTGGCGCGCGCGGAGCCAGCGCGATTAACGAGCGCATTGAGGCGATGCTGCCAGCCATCCTCGAACTGACACAGATTATTCACCAAACAGGCCCGGCGGATGCCAATCCCGACTACGCCCGGCTCTCGGCACTGCGCGACTCGCTGCCCGAGCATTTGCGTGCCCGCTATCAGGTACGGGATATGATTCGCGGCGAAATGGCCGACATCTATGCGGCCGCTCATCTGGTGATCGGCCGAGCTGGAGCAGGGACCGTGGCCGAACTTACCTATACGGGCACGCCCGCAATCCTGATCCCGCTTGGTGGCACGTGGGGGGATGAGCAACGCAAGAACGCCGCCCTGCTCGGTTCGGCTGGCGCGGCACTGGTGTTGGAGCAAAATGAGACCCCGGCCACCGCGCTGAAACAGCATATCTTCGAGTTAATGACGGACCCGCCCAGGCTCGCTGAGATGGCCGCCAATGCGAAAGCGCTGGGCCGTGGCGATGCTGCGGCCAATGTTGCTGACGAACTCCTCAAACTGGCCAATCGCTAACCAGCGGCGTCGATCGCCTCAGCTGCGGAACTCACCGCAACCAACTCGAGCCCAAGGCTGCTAATCGGTGGCATATTTCCGGACCTTGCGGGGATGATCGCGCGGCGGAAGCCGAGACGCGAAGCCTCCTGAATGCGACGCTCCAGGTGCGTGACGGTGCGGAGCTCGCCGGAAAGACCGATCTCACCGATACACACGGTGCCAGGATCAACCGGTCGGTCACGCAGGCTGCTGGCGACAGCTACAGCAATTGCCAGGTCGGCGGCAGGTTCCTGTATGCGCAGGCCGCCAACGACATTGGCGTACACATCCTGCGTGCCGAGCCCAAGCCCAACCCGCTTCTGCAATACCGCTACCAGTAACTGCAGCCGATTGTTGTCGAGCCCATTGGCACTGCGACGCGGATTGGCAAAATTGCTGGGAGTCGCCAACGCCTGTACTTCAACAAGGATTGGACGCGATCCTTCCATCGTGACGGCAACCGTGCTGCCCGGCGATCGTGATGATCGCTCCTCCAGGAATGCCTCGGATGGATTTCGCACTTCAACCAGGCCGGAACCAGCCATCTCGAAAACGCCCACTTCATCCGTCGAACCGAACCGGTTTTTCACTGCCCGCAGAATGCGGTACTGGTGGAACCGTTCGCCCTCTAGATAAAGCACGGCATCCACCATGTGCTCCAGTACGCGCGGGCCGGCAATTGCACCGTCCTTGGTGACGTGGCCCACAATGAACACCGGGACACCCGTGGCTTTGGCCCACTGCATGATCCGGCCGGTGCTCTCGCGCACCTGAGAGACGCTGCCAGCGGTGGAGCCGAGCTCATCGATCATCACCGTCTGGATTGAATCGACCACCAGCAAGCCCGGTCGAACATCGTCGGCTACACCGAGGATCGTATCGAGATCGGTCTCGGCCATCAGCAGCACATTGCCGGAGCTCACGCCAAGACGATCGGCGCGCAGCTTGATCTGCTGCACGCTTTCTTCACCGCTGACGTACACAACCTGGGCACCACTTGAGGCCAGCTCGCCTGCGGCCTGCAGAATGAGGGTGGATTTGCCGATTCCGGGATCGCCGC
>DJVD01000232.1:2458-2718 GCA_002440805.1 Chloroflexi bacterium UBA6265 | reverse complement strand
AGTGGCGCCCTCAAGGCCACAGCTACCGACTACATCAAGATCGCCAACGATCTGCGCCACATGAACAGCGGCCCTATCAGCGGCCTCGGTGAAATCGTGCTGCCGGCGCTACAGCCGGGCTCCAGTATCATGCCGGGCAAGATCAATCCGGTCATCGCCGAAGCGACGATGATGGTGGCTGCGCAGGTGATCGGCAACGATACCACCATCAACATTTGCTCGATGCTTGGCAACTTCGAACTCAACGTGATGTTGCCGAT
>DJVD01000232.1:1483-2440 GCA_002440805.1 Chloroflexi bacterium UBA6265 | reverse complement strand
AGATCGCCAAGCGCGCCTACGCCGAGAAGCGATCGGTCAAGGACGTGGCGGTCGAGATGACCGACCTCAGCGCGGAGGAAGTGGATCGTTTGCTCGATCCCGCAGAGCTGGCGGTGCCTGGAATCAAGCACTAGCGAGATTTCGTCCCACGAACAACCCCCTTCAGGATGGGTCCTGCGGGGGGTTGTTTGCGTTAACGGTCGTCGCGTTGGGGCAGCCACACGGTGAAGTTGGTGCCCTCGCCGGGAGTTGATGCGACATCGATCCAGCCGCCGTGCGCCCTAACGATGCTCAGCGCAATGGCAAGGCCCAGGCCCGTTCCGCCGCTGGTGCGGGCGCGATGTCCTTCGGCGCGATAGAAGCGCTCAAACAGATGCGGCAGGTGCTCGGCCTCAATGCCACTGCCGGTGTCATCGACATCAATGCGCGCACAGCGAACATCATCCTGCGGATCGATATCCTCGCTGATAGTCAGGGCGACGGTTTGTCCGGCAGGGGTATGGCGGAGGGCGTTATCCAGCAGGATTAACATCACCTGCACCAGCGCATCTCCATCACCATGGATCAGCACTTCGTCGTTCGAATTGAGGATCAGTTCCTGACCGTCCACCAGCACTTCTGCTGTGCGGACAGCCTCCCGCGCGAGGAGATCAAGCGACACGACATCGGCATCGTGGGCACGGCTGGAAGCGTCGGTGTCACTGCGAGCCAGGCTCAGGAGGTCGGTGACCAGTCGGCTCATCCGCTCGCTTTCGCGGCTAACATCGGCCAGCGCATCGGCCAAATCCTGCACATCGGTTGGACGACCGGATTTGAGCTGTTTGCGGATGACATCCACATTTCCCTTGATCGAGGTGAGGGGAGTGCGCAGTTCGTGGGAGGCATCAGCAACAAACCGTTGCTGGGTGATGAATGCTTGCTCAATGCGATCGAGCATTTCGTTGAAGGTATTCCCCA
>DJVD01000232.1:0-1310 GCA_002440805.1 Chloroflexi bacterium UBA6265 | reverse complement strand
TTGGCTGTTTGGCTGACAATCGGATAGGTGTAGCCCCGGATCGCGTAGCCATCCACGCGATAGGTACTGAGGGTGGGCCCACGCTCTGTACTTACCCGTTCGATATCCTCGCGCGAGGGCCACAAATTGTTGAGCGTGCCATCGCTATAGATGATCTGGTCATTGGTGAGGTCGACAACGGTCACGGTCACGCCCGAGAGCAGGATATTCTGCACATCGAGTGTCGGTTGGGCCGAAAGGCGGAAGAGGGAATCGTTGCCGGATACGGGTTCGACGCGGATTTGGGCGCGGACATCAAATGCGGCGCTACTCAGGCGCTCTTGCGCATCCTGTTCCAGGGACCGAATCAACAAAACCCGCAGGCCAATGCCCAGCATCGCCAGGGTAATGATGAGCACGCCGGCATACCAGGCGGTAATGCCAAATCGGACACTGAAAAGAAACGGTACCCTGCGGCGCAACACATTCCTGGTGCGCTCGTCTGGCAGTTCACGGCTGGTGACCTTGGCGATCTTGGGCGAGCTCACTGCGCGCGGAGCACGTAACCGATACCGCGAACCGTCTGCACCACACGTGGTTGATCGTTGGCTTCCAGCGCACGTCGGAGGTTGCCGATAACCACCTCAAGGACATTCGATTCGCCGTAAAAGTCTTCGCCCCATACTCGCTGCATCAGGGTCTGGCGGGTGAGCACCTGGTTGGGATGCCGCAGCAGGATTTCCAGCAGGTCGAACTCACGAGGTGTGAGCTCTATCTGCTGGCCGTCGCGAGCAACAGTGTGGCTGGTGAGGTTGAGGGAGATATTGTCGAACGTCAGCACATCCGGACCCGATTGGGTCTGTGGGGCTGCGCGTCGCAACAGCGCCCGTACCCGGGCAACGAGTTCATCGAAATCGAAGGGCTTCACCAGGTAGTCGTCTGCGCCAGCATCGAGACCCGCAACACGATCGGCCACGGCATCGCGGGCGGTGAGCATGAGGATCGGCAGGCGAGGTGTGCCTTCGGCTTCTTCAGCGGCGCGGATGCGGTGGGTGATCTGGATGCCATCAATGCCCGGCAGCATCAAATCCAGCACGACCAGGTCGGGCGGAGAATCGCGCAGGTGATTAAGCGCATCCGTGCCGTTATCGGCAACGTGCACATCGAAACCCTCAAAGATCAGGCCGCGGCGGACAAATCCGGAGATCGCCGGTTCATCCTCCACAATCAGGATTGTGCGAGTGCGCTCTGTGGTGTCGTTCTGTACTATAGCCATAGTGCTATTGGTACCTCGAATGTACCGGATAAGTGTTCGTATCATAATCCACATT
>DJVD01000032.1 GCA_002440805.1 Chloroflexi bacterium UBA6265 | reverse complement strand
GTTCGGTAAAGATGGAGACAGATATGTCCACTACTCGCAACGTCCTCCTCGAGACAGGCTATACCAGGCACGATAGCGGTGCGGTTTCCACGCAAACGGCCCTTTTCACCATTCACTCGGAAGATGGGCTCATCACATCGCTGGAGCAACAAGCCCCGACCACATCTGTGGCCGCAGGGGAGTACGACGCGCGGGGCCTGCTCGGCATTCCGCCGACGAAGGACCTCCACATCCATCTCGATAAGGGTCACTTTGGCGGCCCGTGGCAGGCAGTGGTGCCAGCACCGAATGGCGTGCCCGATCGCATTCTTGAGGAACAACGGTTTCTGCCGGCATTCCTCGAATTCCTCCCGGAGCGGGCGGGTGCCCTGCTGGAACATATCGCCGCTGGCGGCACCACCTTCATGCGCGTACAGGTGAATGTAGACCCAACCATCGGCCTGCAAAATTACGAGGTGGTGCGCGATGTGCTGGCGGCCCACGCACCACGCGTGCAGAGCGAACTGGTGGCGTTCCCACAACATGGCACGCTGGTCACTGAGGCCCAGGGTCTGCTGACACAGGCGATGGAAGCAGGAATGCCAATCCTGGGGGGGCTTGATCCTGCCTCGATCGACGGCGATATCGAGGGTTCGCTCACCACTACCTTTGAGCTTGCCAGCCGGTTCGATCGTGAGGTGGATATCCACCTTCACGATGGCGGCGAGACTGGCATCCACACAATTCAGCGCATCATCGATTACACCCGTGAGTACGGTATGGCCGGGCGCGTTGCCATCAGCCACGCCCTCGCGCTGGGGTTCGCCAGCGACGAGCAACTCACCAGATTGGCGGAGGGGCTCGCCGCGCAGGGGGTCTCGATTTTCACCACGCAGCCGTTGAGCTACGCATCCACCTTCGGCGCTCGCGCGGTGCCGTGGCCGATATTGAAGGCGGCCGGCGTGCGGGTGTGCATGATTAACGACAACATCAACGATCACTGGAGTCCATTCGGGTCGGGTGATCTCATCGAACGCGTTAGTCGCGCCGCCGAAATCTGGCGACAGGTCGATGAAATCGGCCTGGCCAATGCCTACACCCTCGTGAGCGATGGCGTGCTGCCACTCAACGATGCCGGTGAGATGCTGTGGCCCAAAACGGGTGACGAGGCGACCATACTCCTTACCAACGCCAGCTGCCTCAGCGAAGTTGTTGCCCGTGTGCCGAAGGAGCGGGTAATGATGTTCCGGGGCGAGATCGACCGACTGCCTGCGGTCGCTCGCGGCAATGCAGGTGGAACGCGTTCGCTTCGTACTCAGGAATAGCCGGGTTGATATCACGCTAATGGAGTAACCACATGACCCAGTTCATCGCGGACGAATCGTTCTGGAATCTCTACCCCACCGCCCGCCTCGGCGTGCTGGTAGTGCGGGGTATCGACAACACGCCACGGGAAGATGCCGCCATCGCGCAGGACCTTGCCGATTCGCACGCCGCCGCCCTTGTGCATGTGCCCAACGAGACCTGGACCGATAACGATGTGGTGCGGCGCTGGCGGGATGCATTCCAGCAATTCAAGACGAAAAAGGGCGCCCGTTCGTCGATTGAGGCCCTGCTTAAGCGGGTGAGCAACGGCAACACCATCGGCAGCATCAACCCGCTGGTGGATGTGTACAACGCCATCTCATTGCAATTTGGCGTGCCGGTCGGTGGCGAGGACCTGGCAACGGTGCAGGGCGATGTTCGCCTGACGGTCGCCGATGGCGGCGAATCGTTCCGGCCGCTGGGTGCCGAGACGGATGAACCAGCCCTCCCCGGTGAGGTGATCTATAAGGACGATGCCGGCGCGATGTGCCGCTGCTGGAACTGGCGCGAGGCCGAGCGGACAATGCTCACTGCTTCCACCACCGATGCCATCATGGTGCTGGAAGCGGTGGACAATTCTACGGACGACACCTTCTGGCAAGCAGCCGAAGCATTGGCAGCCGCTATTCGCGCCCACCTGGGTGGCGATGTGCAGGTGAATCGCGTGACGCGAGAAGCTCCCACAGTCGAGATCGATGGCACCACAGTTGCAAGATAGGATCGAATGCCTGCGGTCCTCATGTGCGAGGACCTGGCGATTTCTCGGTGGGGGAACGATTCTGTGTCCGAACAATGGTCCGATGAGTTAACTGCCTTTTCCCGCGCGTTTGCCGGCGCAGCCGTATTTGGCATTCCCCTGGTGTTCACCATGGAGATGTGGTGGATCGGCAAGTCCTTACCGCCGATGTACCTTTTCGCCGTGTTCGTGATTGGATTTGCTGCCAACCTGGGACTTGCCCATGTGGCTGGTTTCCGTGACGAGCACTCATTGGCCATGTCGATCGATCAGGCGGTGGACGCCCTCGCCGTGGGCGTATTGAGCGCAACGTTTCTCCTGTTCGGGATGAACCAGCTTCGCTTTACCGATGGCATCGAGCAGGGTGTTGGTATGGTGATGTTGCTGGCGGTGCCACTGAGCCTCGGGGCATCTGTGGCCCGGCAGGTGTTTTCCGGTCGCACCAATTCTCAGGGCGAAGGGACAAGCGATCTTTCTGCCTGGCAGGGGGTGTGGGCCGATGTCGGGGCCACCGCCATCGGTGGCGTCTTCATCGGGATGTCGATTGCCCCGACTGGTGAAGTTGAGATGATCGCGGCTGGCTTGCGCTGGTGGCATTTGCTGACGCTCATCGGTCTCTCGCTTGTCCTCTCCTACCTGATCGTGTTTGCCTCCGGCTTCGATGAAGCCTCGCCACCGGGCCCGTTCCAGCATCCGCTATCGGAAACCATGCTTTCCTTCCTGATTTCGCTGGGGGTTGCGCTCATTATGCTCCTCGTGTTCGAGCGGATCTCCCTGGAGGATCCTGCCAGTGAGATTTTTAGACAAACTATTGTCCTTGCGCTGCCCGCATCCATTGGCGGCGCCGGCGGGAGACTGGTGATATGAGTGCATCCTCGGAACGAACAACCGCTGAACGCATCACCCTGCTCGCCAGCCTGCTGATTCTTGTCGGCATCCTGGCGCTGGCGACGTGGGCGAATATGCGCACGGGCGATGCGCCGCCCACAATCCAGGTGGAAGCCCACCTGGAGGACGTACGGGAGACCGATTCTGGCTTTTACCTGCCAATTACCATCACGAACACGGGCGGTCTCACCGCCCAGGATGTGACCGTTACGGGCGAACTCGATACTGGGGAAGAGCAGCCCGAGACCGCAGATATCACGATCACGTTCCTCGCGGGGGGCGAGGAGGAATCCGCCGAAATGGTCTTCACCACCGATCCCAACGACGGCGAGTTCACGGTGGGGGCCACCAGTTACCTGAATCCGTAATGCACCTGTCGCTACCATGGATAAACTGTCGGACGCGGCAATTGCCCGTATGCTTACATCACACCACATGCCGGATGGGAGTCACTTGAACCTGATTACAGATATCTACGATTTCATTGCCAGGAACCCGGATCGATTCTTCGACCTGGTGTGGGCGCATGTGCGACTCAGCTTCACATCGTTGCTGATCGCATTGCTGATCTATGTGCCATTCGGTATTCTCTTTTCGCGCATCCGGTTCGGCGCGCAGCTGGTGGGACTGTTCTCCGCCATCCGCGTAATTCCCTCGCTGGCACTGGTATTTCTCTTCTATCCTTTCCTTGGATTTGGCGATCTGCCAGCGATTGTGGCCCTGGTTGTCCTGGCTGCACCCGCGCTGATAACCAACACTTATGCCGGCCTGCATGGCGTGAATGCCGCCATCCTTGAAGCAGCCGCCGGACTTGGCATGAATCGTGCACAGTCATTCCTGAAGGTGGAAGCGCCACTGGCTATGCCTGTGATTGTCGCCGGTATCCGGCTGGCAGCCATCGAGTTGCTGGCGAGCGCCACTCTCGCTTCCTTCGTGGGTGCGAAATCCCTGGGCCAGTACATCCTGACCGGAATTTCGTTACTCGATACCACCTACTTGCTGGTTGGTGGAATTCCTATCGTTCTGCTGGTGTTGTTCACCGACACCGTGCTTTCGCTGGCAGAGCGCTTGCTCATGCCCGGTCACCGGGCTCGCTGAAACAGGAGATAGACCTATGACTCTCGATCGACGCGCGCTTATTAAATCCGCTGCCGCTGCCGGCCTGGGCACCATGGCTATGTCGAAATTCGCCATGGCGCAGGACGACACAATTATCGTGGGATCCAAGGATTTCACCGAGCAATTCATCGTTGCCAATATGTACCTGCAGGTACTTGAGAACGCTGGCTTCTCGGTTGAGGACAAGCTCAACCTCGGCGGCACCCAGGTAGCGCACCAGGCCCTGGTGAACGGCGATATTTCCCTCTACCCCGAGTACACCGGCACCGGCCTGACTGAAGTGCTGGGGATGACGGTCGAGGAAGTTGGTAGCGTCGTCGGCACACCGGCAGCCACTGCTGTGACGGATGCGTCCCCGATGGCATCACCTGTGGCTGAAGATATGAGCCAGCTGGTGTTCAACACTGTCAAGGCCGAATACGAATCCCAATTCTCCGCCACCTGGCTGGAGCGCTCGCCAGCGAACAACACGCAGGCGTTGGCGGTGAAGCGCCAGTTCTCCGAGGAGAATGGCATCACTACCATTTCGCAACTGGCTGAAGTGGCCGACCAGTATGTCATTTCGGCCCCGGCTGATTTCCCGGAGCGCGAGGATGGCCTGCTTGGCCTGCAGCGCGTGTACGGTGCCGGCTTTGAAAGCATTGAAGTGTTGCCGGTCGCCCCGGGCCTGAAGTACCAGGCGCTGCTGGACGACCAGGCACAGGTGGTGCTCGCCTTCGGTACCGATGGCCAGATCAGCGGTAACGACCTCGTCGTGCTGGAAGATGACCTTGGCCTGTGGCCACCGTACAACCTGGCACCTGTGGTGCTGTTGAGCGTGATCGAGGCCAATGCCGAGATCGTCAACCTGCTGAATGCGGTCACCACCATGCTGACCGATGAAGTGCTCTCCAGCCTGAACTGGCGCGTGGATGGCGATGAGAAGGCCGAGCCGGCCACCGTTGCCACCGATTTCCTCACGGAAAACGGCCTCTTGGGCTAACAT
This sequence comes from Chloroflexi bacterium UBA6265, assembly GCA_002440805.1. Classification (GTDB taxonomy): domain Bacteria; phylum Chloroflexota; class Chloroflexia; order Thermomicrobiales; family UBA6265; genus UBA6265. The sequence goes on along the minus strand of DJVD01000032.1, from coordinate 238 downwards.
AACCCCAACAGATGTAAGCAGCCCGGCGCGGGGGTACCCTTCCGCGCCGGGCGATCAGGTGGCGGAGGCTCAGATCAACACATCCCCTTACACGATCGCTTCCACCCCTGGTAGTTCGATCAGTATTCGCGGACTCACCAAACACTATCCGGGCTCGGAGACCTCCGCCGTCGATGCAGTGGATATGGAGATTCAGCCCGGCGAGTTCGTGGTGCTGCTCGGTCCCTCCGGCTGTGGC
>DJVD01000105.1 GCA_002440805.1 Chloroflexi bacterium UBA6265 | reverse complement strand
GCCATGCCGCGAACCAGGCCGCGCTCGAGCAGGGGCATCACGTCCGGCAGGTAACTGCGATGGCCGCGAATCAGGGCATCGCCCAGTGTTTCGCCGCTGCCAGGTAGAGGTTGCGCGAGGATCCCGGCATCGTGTTGCTGATCGCCGGTGAGGCCAATCACCTTTCGCGCCAGGGAGTACCCGTTGGTGTGGAGGCCATCGCTGGGGAGGCCGATGACGACATCGCCCTCCTGGATCTGCGAGCCATCAACCATGCGATCTTCCGTGACAGAGCCGACAATGAACCCGGCCAGGTCGTACTCGCCATCGTTGTACATATCTGGCATTTCAGCCGTTTCGCCGCCCAGCAGTGCCATGCCATTGAACTTGCAGGCATCGGCGATACCACCAACAACGTGTTCAACCACGTCGCCATCGAGTTTGCCAGTGGCGAAATAATCGAGGAAGAACAACGGTGAGGCGCCGAGGGCGAGGATATCGTTGACGCAATGATTGACGATGTCGCCACCAATACCGGCGTGGGCTTCTCCACCCAGCACGAACGCCAGGCGCAGTTTGGTTCCTACCCCATCGGCGCTGGCCACCAGGATCTGGTTTGCCGGCCCCTGCAGGCGCCAGGTACCACCGAAGTGTCCAATCGGCCCGGCACTGCTGCCCAGCGTACCGGCCACCCGCGATTTCAGGCGATCGATCGCCTGCATCTTGGCATCGATATCGACACCGGCATCCTTATAGGTAATGGGCGTGCGGGCGTTCATGTGGGTCCTTGCAATACGGCTGCGGGGATCGTGGATGATCCCCGCAGTTCGGCCGCAATCAGCGTGATCGTTGTCAGTTTACTGAATTTCGGCCGACTCGTCTCCGTTGAGATATGCCTCGAACTTCGAGAGCTCACGATGCGGCAACGATCCCGAAAGAATCGTGCCTGCCTCGGTGTAGTCACGATCAACAACATGGCCGTGCGTGTGGAAACGCTCTACGAGATCCGACTTGTCGTACGGAATCGTGACGCTCACCTGACGGAAACCTTCTTCGCGCTCCAACATGTTTTCAATGTGAACCAGCAGTTCATCGATGTTGGTACCCTTCGAGGCCGAAATCGCTACCGATTCACCCTCGATGCCAAGCTCCTGCTTGACGGTATCCATCTGGGCGCGTTGGTCCGCCGTCAGTGCATCGATCTTGTTCAGTGCGTACAGCACCGGTCGATCATCAACGCCGAGTTCTTCCAGCGTGGAGTGCACCGTGGCGGTCTGCTCGGGTGCGTTAGGGTGGGTAAGATCGACCACATGCACCAGCATGGTGGCCTCCTCAATTTCCTCCAGCGTAGCGCGGAAGGCGGCGATCAACTGTGTTGGCAGGTTGTTGATGAAACCCACAGTATCGGTGAGCAGCACCTCACGGCCACTTGGCAGGGTCACCCGCCGCGTGGTTGGATCAAGCGTGGCGAAGAGCTTGTCTTCCGCCAACACATCCGATCCCGTGATCTGGTTGAGCAGGGTGCTTTTGCCGGCGTTCGTGTATCCCACAAGTGAAATCACGGCAATCGGCGCCTTCTGACGCTGATGACGATAGCGTTCGCGATGGGCGTGCACATCCAGCAGTTGTTCCTTGAGGAACGTAATCCGCTGGTTGGCCATTCGCCGGTCGCTTTCCAGCTGCGTCTCACCGGGACCACGTACGCCTACCCCGCCACCGCCAGCCTGGCGGCTAAGGTGACTCCACATGCGGGTGAGGCGAGGCAATCGATACTGCAATTGGGCGAGTTCGACCTGCAATCGACCTTCACGCGTTTGGGCGCGGCGGGCGAACACATCGAGAATGAGCGCGGTTCGATCGATGATTTTCATCTCCAGCGCCGTTTCGAGGTTGCGCTGCTGGGCGGGCGTAAGCTCGCCATCGATCATCAGCAGGTTGTAATCAAGCTCTTCCTGTAGTTCCTTGATTTCCTCAAGTTTGCCCTTGCCAACAAAGGTGCCAGGGTGCGGATGGCTGAGCTTTTGGCTCACCGAACCAACAACCTCAACATCCACGGTTTCGGCGAGCGCGGCCAGTTCGTCCAGCGAATCGGTGGCACTCCAGGTTTGGGTATGGGTTTCCACGGCCACAAGCAAGGCCCGCTCCTGATCAGAAGCGGTTGAGTGTGTGTGGAGTTCAATATCGAATTGTATGGTCTTTTCCTTTCGGCGGTGCGCCGATTGGCATCACATGGTGTACGCATGGTGGTGCAACGATCGGCTGCACCAGGTGAATCGATGGATCGTGGGTCTGATGCGGTTTATGCGGTTTTGTCGACCCAATATATGTGAATCATGTCCATCCCCCTGTCATGCGCAGATGCTGCAAGTTTAGCACGTAGCGCGCTCGCGCCTGGCAAAAGCAGTCCATCGCGGAGGGTATCGCCCTTTGGCGCTTCCTCAATCCACGCATCCACCGGCGCGATGTGCTTGATCACCAGGTTGGCACTGCCTGAGATAAGGGTGACGCAATCGATGCGGATCACGTACTCCTGATCGGCACGTTCATCGGCCAGCGGTTCCACGCGGTAAACCACCCAGGCCGAGGTGGGCGTATTGCCACCTTCTGTGTTTCCGGCGGCATCCTCCCACAGGCGAATATCGGCGTGTTCCTCGAACTCCTGCAGCAGATGGAGTTCATCCAGCACGCATTGCACTGGCTCGCCGTGGTGATTGATGACACTTTCGATCTCAAACAGGCTGACGCCATTCTGCAGGCCGAGCCGATCGTAGCCGGGTTGAGCGAATCGTTCGGTGACCGTCCATTCCGACCCGAGTTCCGGCAATATCCACCCGAACTCGGCGCTCCCCAGCCTATCGGAATCCGCGACGGGTGATGCCTGTGGAGTTGTTGGAGGCAGGGCGGCAGAAAGATCGAACGGCGCGCATGCCACGGTTGTATCCAGGCATTCCAGTTGATGATCCATCAACGCACTGGTGATACGTGCATCGGGCAAGGCTGCACCCAGGGAGCGATAGCCAACCACCAAAACAGTGTCGCCAGCAACGCGAACTTCACTTATGCCGGAATAGCGGCTGCCTTCGAAGCTGCCGGTAAGCCGATACACTCCGTCCTCGCCTTGACTGGTCCATTCCTCGTTTTCATCGATGACAAAGAATGGATCGATGGCTTGCAGCGCTCGATCGTCAGCAACAAGCTGGTCGAAATACAGGCTGGCGGCCGATTCCGATTCGAATGACGCCAACCAAGTCGACACCACTGCCGTGCCGCCGCCTGTGCGGGCGACAGAACTGGAAACGTATTCAGATTGCATACCTGCTGGCGGCGCGGTGATGGTGGAATCCAATTCGCCGATGGCGGGTTGCACCGCACCGTCGCGCA
>DJVD01000213.1 GCA_002440805.1 Chloroflexi bacterium UBA6265 | reverse complement strand
TGTGCTGCTGGTGATTATCGTTTTCGGCTTCAAACTCGCGGCCGTGCCGTTCCACTTCTGGACTCCGGACGCCTACGATGGTGCCCCGACCCCGGTTACCGGCTTTATGTCGGTTGTACCAAAGGCCGCCGCGTTGGCGGCAATGATTCGTATTCTCGTTCAGGGCCTCGATACGCTGGTGGACGACTGGAGCATCGTGATTGCGGTGCTCGCGTTTGTCACCATGTTGTTCGGTAATATCGTGGCGATCAGCCAACGCAACGTCAAGCGTATGCTGGCGTACTCATCCATCGCCCACACCGGCTATATGCTGGCCGGCGTGGCTGCGTTCAAGATTGTGGATGGCGCCGCCGACGAGCGCAGTATTACTGCGGTGATGTATTACATCCTCTCGTATGCGTTCATGAACATCGGTGCGTTTGCGGTGATTGTCTGGATGCAGCATCGTGGCAACGGCATGGAGCTCGATGATTTCGCCGGCCTCGGTTCCCGGTCACCGTTGACCGCCGTGGCGATGGTCGTGTTCCTGGTGTCGCTGATGGGTATTCCGCCCACCATCGGCTTCTACGCCAAGTATTACGTGATCGTGGCCTTGCTGGATGCCAACCTGCTTTGGCTGGCCATCAGTATCGTGCTGGCATCCGCCATCTCGGCATACTTCTACTTGCGCGTGGTTGCGTACATGTACTTCGAGGATCAGCCAGAGACTGCCTCGGAAGTGCGAGAAGTGCCTTCCACCCTGCTCAACGTGGGTATCCTGGTGATGGTACTTGGTGTTCTGCTGCTCGGTATTTTCTCCGGTAGCGTGGTCGATTTGGCAAACGACTGGACCAATGGGCTTTCCATCGCCGGTGTGATCAACCCCTAGTCTCGATGCGCATTACGGGCCGGGCACCAGCCCGGCCCGTTGCCGTTAACGCAGGAGATCCCTATGCAACTCGCGCAGGATCCACATGAACAGTTCGATGTCGTCACCGAGCAGGGTGAACCAACTGGTATCGTCAAAACCCGCGCCGAGGTGCATCGTGACGGCGATTGGCATCGTGCCATTCATGTGTGGTTTTACGGTGTAGATGCTCATGGCGGTTTCCTGCTCATGAACCAGCGCGGGCGGTTCAAGGACACCTGGCCACTGGCGCTCGATGCCACAGTTGGCGGCCACCTGGGAGCAGGGGAGACGATCGAGGATGCCTTCCGTGAGGTGCGTGAGGAAATTGGTGTGAACATCGATCCGGTCCGGTTCGAGCACCTGTTTCGCCGCGCCCGCAGCAGCGATGGCCTGGTTCCTGGCGTCCTCGATCGCGAATTGCAGGAAATCTATCTTGTGCGCGATGATCGCCCCTTCACAGCGTACGCGCCACATCCCGCGGAACTGGAGGGGCTGGTGAAGGTTGCCGTTGCTGCCGCCGGGCCGCTCTTTCGGGGCGAAGTGGCGAGCGTAAACGGCGAGATGCTGAGCGCGGGCGATGGCGTGGTTCGACCCCATACGCTGACAACAGAACAGCTCCTCGTGCGAGGAGCTGATACCTATTTTATCGATGTCATTTCCGCAATTGAGCAGCGCCTGCGGGGTTAACTACTCCCGCAGGCGATCAATGCGATTGCGGACATGGCCGGGGACCCGCTTCAGTCGACCCGGCACACTATCGTCCGGCGCGGTACGGCCGGGTGTGACTTCGGGATGATACTCGCGCATCTTGTTCCACAGGATCAGGATATCGCGCATCGCCCGCAAGATCACCTTCAGGCTGCCGCCAGTCGGATGACCGGCCACGCGCGGATAATGCCGCACGCCTACCTGTTGCAGGGTAGCGCCCTGGCGTCGTAATTTTGCCTGCATTTCGCAATTGATGAGCGCTCCGTTGCTGATCAGGTCCAATGATCGCAACTGATCACCGCGGAAGATTTTGAACGCGCAGTCCAGGTCGCGCAGGTGAACGCCGAATAGAATCCGAACGGCGACATTGAACACTTCGGCGTTAATTCGGCGGATGAGCGGATCGCTCCGTTCCATGCGGAAACCGGCGACGATATCAAAGCGTCCGACAAATGGCGCCAGGCTGGCGATGTCAGCGATATCGAACTGGCGATCGGCATCCATGAACATCACGTAATCGTAGCGCGTGGTCTCAAACCCGCTCACCAATGCGCCACCGTAGCCCTTGTTGGTCTTGTAACTCACCGGGCGCACGCGCTCGTCTTCTGCCGCCAGGCGCTGGAGGATGGTGGCGGTAGTGTCGGTCGAACCGTCGTTCACGGGGATAATCTCGAACGTATCCGTATAGAGCGGCAAGATGTCCAGTGCCTGCTCTACCACCATGCGGATGTTGTCTTCCTCATTGTGGGCAGGCAATACCAGGCTGAGGGATCCCGGCAGGCGATGTACCTGTAGTGTTGGCATCGTGCGGGTGGCAGGTTCGGCAATGGCGTGAGCCAGCAAGGGCATCATCGCCCGGAAGATACGCATTCGGTCTTACTTTCAAACATGGGCCCGGAGATGAACCCGGCCAAACGAGACGATATCGCCCTGGTGAAGTTGGACCTTCCCGGAAACCGGCTGGCCGTTCACCTGGGTGCCATTGGTGCTGCCCAGGTCCATCAGCCACCAGGCGCCCTGGTTGAAGCTGATTTCGGCGTGCGATCCGCTCACAAAGCCGTCGTTAATCGCGATCGAGTTCTCGGGGTTGCGACCAACAGTGGTGTAGTAATCGAGCGCGAAGCGGGTGCCAGCGTGCCAACTGCTCTCGGCTCCATCCACCATCTCCAGCATGCCGGTGGCCATACTCTGCGCCGGCGCATGCTGGGGAATCGAGGCCGAAACCTGCCCGATCGTGACCAGCTCGCGAACGCTTACCCGGCCAACCTGGTACAGGAAGAGGTAGATGAGCGCGATAAAGGCAATGCGCAACACGAGGATGAACCAGTCGAAGGCATCGAAACCTGTAGGCAGTTGCAGTTCGGGAATCGTCGGCACTACCAATTCTCCTGCGCGAATTCGGATCGCACCCGTACAACACATTCGCCAAATGTGATCTCGGCACCATCGGTCACCAGCGTCTCCAGGTGATAGGGGACGTA
>DJVD01000036.1:5305-15790 GCA_002440805.1 Chloroflexi bacterium UBA6265 | reverse complement strand
GCTTAAACGAGCTGCTGATCATCCATACGAACGGGAAAATCTTCATCAGTCCGCCCAGCAGCAGCACCAGGAGCAGTGCGGCCTGGCCGAAGCGGCGGCGACGAATATCGCGCTCCTGCACCTTGAGCACTGCCGGGTGCAGCGCCTTGATGCGGGCGGTGGGGGAAGTGGTTGCAATCATGGCTTAGTCCGTATCCCGTTGCAGCACTTTCAGCTGCACGATCGTGATCCCGAGAATGATGATGAACAGCACAACGGTCATTGCGCTGGCATACCCCATTTTGCTCGGCAGGCTGGCAAATGCTTTTTGATACACATACAGCACGATCGAGATGGTGCTGTTCAGCGGGCCACCGGTGCCCTGGCTGCTCATGGAACGCACCTGCGTAAACACCTGCAGGTTACTGATCACACCCGTTACCACGAGGAATACGATGGTGGGATTCAGCTGCGGCACCACGATATCGCGGAATCGCTGCCAGGCCGTGGCGCCATCCACATGTGCCGCCTCCAGGTAATCCTGCGGGATGCTTTCGAGGCCGGCGAGGAAGATCACCACCTGGAATCCGAGGCCGTGCCACACCGTGGTGACGATGATGGCGTAGATAGCGGTGGTGGGATTACCCAGCCAGTTGTTGCTCGCAATGCCAAAGAACCCCAGCACCTCGTTGAAGAGGCCGTTTGGCATATACATCCAGCGCCATACCCAACCTACGGCCACCAAAGAGGTGATATACGGCAGGAAGTACAGCGCCCGGAACAGGCCAGTAAAGCGGACGAGCTTCTGCAGGCCCAGGGCAATGACCAGGCTGATGACCAATCCGGCGGGAACGCCCACGAGCACGTAGATCCAGGTGTTGCGCATGGCGCGCCAAAACACCTTGTCCTCCGCCAGCTCGCGGTAATTATCCATCCCGATCCATGGGCGATCCAGCGCAATGGGATCCCACTTGTGGAAGCTCACCCAAAAGGCGTAGAGCGTGGGCCCAATGCGGATGCTGAGGAAAAAGATGAGTGGAATGAGGATAAACGCGTATCCCCACAACCATTTTCGCCGTTCGAGCGTGAGGTGCATGGCGTGTTGTCCATATGTGGGAGGTGCCGGAGCGGGATGCTCCGGCACCTGGTGTTTCAGCGTGAGAATCTTGCCGCTACTGGCGGTTATGCGTCCAGCGCTGCCCAGTATTCATCCAGTTGCGCCTGGATTTTGTCTTGCGCTTCCTGCAGGGCAGCTTCCGGATCGAGCCCGGCGAGCACAACGTTATCGAACGCATCCAGCACGGCCTGGCGCAGGTCGGCCTCGTTCACCATGAAGGTGGCGTAACTGTACGGCAGCGATTCGATGAATGGCGCGACCTTCGGGTTTTCCAACAGGGCCGGGTCTTCCGCCAGGGCCACGCGGGCCGGCAGCTCGCCCACAGCCGGGGTCCAGCGCTTCATCACATCGGCGCTGGCGAGGAAATCAATCCACTTGGCGGAGGCAATTGCCTTGTCGCCTTCGGCAGCGTTGCGGGTGATGGTGTTGCACCAGAAGCTGGCGAAGCTGGCCTTCTCCTTGTATTCCGGCAACGGCACGATCTGGTAGTTGAGGTCTGGCGCGTTGGCAGCGTACGTGCCGACGCGGAACGAACCATCCACATGCAGCGCCGCCTTGCCACTGCCGAAGGCGGTTTGGCCATCGGTCTGGAAGCCGCTTTCGGTGACGCCATGCTCGGTGAGGAAGGAGATGAGGTAGTTGAACGCCTCAACACCTTCCGGCGAGGTCCATTGCAGGGTGCGGTTGTCGTCAGTGGAGGGCTCTCCACCGGCCTGGCGAATGAGCGCTTCGCGCCACCAGTTGTGACCCTGGCCGGCGAGATCATAGGTGAATCCAACGATCTCGAATTTTTCGCCATCCTTCACTGTGGTGGCCTTGGCGGCCTCTACCAGTTCGTCCCAATTGGTTGGTGGTGCGATACCGGCAGCGTCGAGGAGATCCATATTGCAGAACAGCGCCAGGGTGCGTACCGCGGTCGGCAGTGCGTAGTAATCGTCCTTCACCTTGGCGGCGGCAATGGTGGGGAAGAAGGCCGATTCGATTTCTTCATGCGGGAACCACTCCGGGTTCAGGGGCGCAAGGAACTGTTGCTGGACGTAGGCAGGAATCCAGCCGAAGTACACGTTGAGCACATCCGGTCCTTCGCCAGCCTGGACGGCGGCGGCGACTTGCTGGATGAAATCTTCATAGGGGAAGTTGACGTGCTTGATCTTGATGCCCGGATTGGCGGCTTCGAACTCGGGGATCAGCTCGTTGACCAGGTCTGTCTTGGAGGCAAACTCGTACTGCCAGTACTCGATTTCCACATCGCCTTCGACCTGCAGGTCGGCGAGGCCGAAATCGCCACCGGTGGTGGGGCTGGCGGCGGGAGTGGCGTCCTGCGCCATTGCGGCTACCTGGCGGCCAGCGCCCAGGGCTGCAGCCGATGCGGCGCCGATTTTGAGTGCGGATCGTCGATCGACGGCCTGTGAGTAGAGTGATTTCTTCACTGTAATTCTCCTCGCGATTGACCAATCGCCGCATCACAATGATGCGGTGTATTCGAATTGGTGTATTGCGTCTATTCTGTGCGACTACTGTCGAGTTGGCAACCACAATCACCTCAGGTGATCGAGGCATGGCGGAGCATTGTTGGAACGCCGGATGTCCGCTAGAGGTTCGATGGCTGGCTGTGCACAATGCGCTCGTAGCGCACGAGCTGCTTGCGTTGATAGACAACCGGCGCAGCATTGCAGCTGGCAAACGTGGTGAACTCCTCGCCCCACTCGACCTCGCCGCGGAACGTGACACCAGGCAGGTGCGGATGGGTCGCTTCGATTTCCACCTGTACTCCCCTGCCCTGCTCATCGCGGGTCAGGATCGTGCCGGTTTGGCGATAGTCGTTCCACTGCCACCCTAAGGACGCCAGCGCTTCCGCTTCGAGCATCTGCAAGCCAGGGTCCCGGTGCCCTACCCAGCCGCGATAGTGCGATTGCAGCGTTTGCGGATGCACGGATTGATTGAAAATGGATTCCGCGATCGAAGCATCCACGAAGCCCCAGTTCCGGCCCGTCGGGTAGTCAATCAGGGTTGGCGCAAAGCGGTGCCCGCCCAGGTGTGACGATCGCCATACGCGTGTGTGTGGCGAATCCTTTGCCAAATCGCGGAGCACAGCGTAGATCGGCACCCCAAAGGTGCCGCAGCAGGCATCGCGGCTGCCATGCGTGCACACGATCATGTCGCGCCACGGTGTCTCATCAATTTCCGCGCCCGCCGGTAAGGGCTCGTTGCGGGCAAATGAGCGAATGATCGCCGCGATATCGCCATCGCGCGCAATCACATCGCGCTTGGTGATTCGACCATCTTCCACCTTGATATCAATGAAGCGCCCACCCTCGGTCGCGTAGTGGGCATTCGGTACCAGTAAGGTGGCGCTCACATCGCCCACATGCTGGCGGTACTCGGCGAGCGCATCTTTTATGGCCTGGGTCACATGGAGCGACTCCAGCGGCTGCTTGGTCCAGGGAAGCGGAATCTCCAGCAGGAAGGTCCGGTTAAATCCGGTTGCGGTGCCAATCGGTTGCTCATGTGAGGTAGAGCGGGCATATAACGAGCAGCGTGCAGTGCTATCGGTAATCATCAGGCTCCCAGGTGAATGTGGGTAAACAGGACAGAACCGTATGGTTCAGCGATTAGATTTGCCGTGGTTCCCAGCTCATCCAGCCCCATCGTAAGCTACCAAGGCGTAGGAACACCCCTACTCCCACACCGGCCAGCACAAGAACCTCCCGGGATGCACCCGTGTAGCGCAGCAGGATGACGGTGAGGCAGGCGCCAAGTGCGGCCAGGCCATACAGTTCGGCGCGCTGGAAAATGGCTGGGGTCACACCGGTCATCATGTCGCGGATGATGCCACCACCCACGGCGGTGACGATTCCCAGCAACACGGCGGCCCAGGCGGAAAGATCGGCGTCGAACGCGCGGAGTGTGCCAGCCACCGCAAAGTTGGCCAGGGCGATCGCATCGAGGGCAGTGATCGTCTTGCGAAGCTGGCCAATGTGCCTGCCCCAAAGCGCGACCGCGGCCACGGCAACCATCACGGTTGGCAGGTAGAACGGGTTTGTGAGAGCCAACGGCGGCCCCAGGGGCAGCATGGTATCGCGGATGATGCCGCCTCCCAGCCCAGTCACCAGCGCCAGGAACCAGATGCCCATGATGTCGTATCGCATCTTCAGGCCAATCAGGCCCCCGGTAAGCGCGCCAACAAAAATACCGAAGATATCTACGACCAGAAAAACTGTATCTGTATCAAACACTTGGTGCCCCGGAACGCAAGCGAGGTGCAGGGTGGTAAACGCCGCCTGCTAGCGTATTGTCACCCATTTGCCAATCGGATTCGATCTTGTGCCAATGTCCCTACCCTGGCCTGCTACGATGTCGGGGTGAGGAAGATGCAAGGGTGGTGACTTTCTGTGCCACCACCCGCAATGCCGGAGAACAATATGGAACCCACGTTTACTGTTAGCGGCCGCATTGCCAAACCCGTTCACGAGGTCTATGAAGCTGTGGCCGATCCGGCCATTCTCTCGCGTTATTTCACCACCGGTGGTGCGCAGGGCCGGATGGAAACCGGCGCGACCGTGACCTGGGATTTCCACGATTTCCCCGGCCAGTTTCCGGTGCATGTGGTAACGGCCCAGCAGGATAAACGCATAGAGTTCCGCTGGGGAGCCGCCGAAGGCGCGGCAAAGGAGGGTGAAACCGAAACAACCGTGGTGTTCACCTTCACATCGCTTGAGGATGGCCGCACGTTGGTGGAAATTGTCGAAAAGGGTTTCAGCGATTCCGATGCCGGCTGGAACGCTGCGCTCAACCAGTGCGGCGGCTGGACTGCCATGCTGTGCGCCATGCGTGTCTGGCTGGAGCACGGAATTAACCTGCGCGAAGGCTTTTACGTGTAGCTGCATTGCCCGCTTCCCAACCCCATGCGAGAGTTCAACCTGTGGACCCTCGCTTTATGGCATGGATTTCGGGTGGCGCAGCTGCTGACAATCGATGAACTCACGCCGTCCCAGCGAAAACGCGGACTCGCCACCCTCATGGCGACAAGCTTTTTCAGTTGGGCCGGCTTTTTCATGGTCATCCCGCTCATGGCTGTCCATTACGTTGACCATCTCGGCTGGGCGGCCGGAACCATTGGCATTATCCTGGCGGTTCGGCAGTTTGCGCAGCAGGGACTCACCAGCGGCTTCGGTGTGCTGGCCGATCGCGTTGGGCCACGAATCCTGATCGCGATTGGCATGCTTCTTCGCGCCCTTGGTTTTGCCGCGATGGCATTCGCGGATTCGTTCGGGACGGTGTTGATTGCAGCTCTCGTTGTCGCGCTGGGCGGCGCAATGTTCGAAGCGCCCATCTCGGCCGCGATTGCCGCCCTCACCTACCCCGATGAACGTCGCCGGTTCTTTGCCCGGCTGGGGATGATCGGCGGCGTTGGCACCACAGTGGGCACGCAGGTTGGTGCCCTGTTGATCGGCTACGATTTCGCCATCGTCTGTCTCGGCGGCGCGGCGGCATTCTTCGCCGTGTTCGTGGTGGTAACGCTATCCATGCCCTCGGTGGCAGCATCGGTGGGTGGCGAGGATGCGCCGATTGGACTTCGTGGCGTTCTGCGCGACACGCTGTTTGTGCGCTATGTGGCGATCGTCGCGGGGTACTGGTTCGCTTGGACGCAGTTCGGCCTCACCATCACACTGGCCGCGGTGGCCATCACCGGATCGGATCGCGCCGTGAGCTGGATCTACCTCGTCAACGCTGCGGTAACCGTGGGGCTTGGCTACCTGTTGCCACGCATGCTGGAGCGGTGGCTATCGCCATTGCAGATGCAGATTGCCGGCATTGTTGGCATCGGCTCCGGCCTGCTGCTGGTGGGGGTGGCGAGCGGATTTATCGGTGTGATGTTCGCAGCCGGTGTCTTTGCGATTGGCGCGGTGATGGCGCGACCGGGACAGGAAACGGTGCTGGCTAACCTCGCCCGGCCTTCCGCGCGCGGCACGTATTTCGGCTTTGCCGCCCTGGCGCTTGCTGTGGGTGGTGGGCTGGGCAACTATCTCGGCGGCGTGATTTATGATGCCGGCAGCAATGGCAGCTCGGCCTTGCCATGGATCATCTTTGCCGCAGTGGCATATGCCACGGCAGCATTGCTCTGGATCAATCGCGATCGGTTCAGCGTCGTGCGGGCCTAAACCGGGCGGCGACGCAGGATTTTCCGGGCGATCACTCCCCCTGCCAGTGCCGCCGCCAGCATCACGGCCGGTACGATCGCCGCCGTAGGTGGTGGCTCGCTACGAATGCTCGATTCCATCCCCATCGCGCTCCTACCAGCCGCCTTCAGCACGGCTGTGCCGATATGCAGCGGCAGGTAGAGCGCCGGGATCATTTTCGCCCACAGCATCGGATCGCGACGCACCATCATGGCGGCCAGGACTGCTGCAGGGGTAAAGCCGATTATGGCCAACACAATATCCGAGGGCTTCACCACAAACGCCACTCCGGCCGTGAGCGCCAGCACTCCTGCCCACTGCAATCCGGAGGCACCGCGACGTCGGCCCTCCATGATGAACATTGCTGATGAGGCGAACCAGGTCAGCCCGGCCACACCGTTGAGCATGCGCGCGAGTTGGCCATCGGCCAGAATTGAAGCGCCGACGATCACTGTGGCGGTGGCCAATGTGATGGTGGCAATCCGCTCGAGGCGGGTTTCACCGAGGAAAGCCGTTTGAGGTTCGTTCATGATCATGTGTGCTCCCTAGAGAAATTCCGCGACAACGTTGTTGGCCAGCATCATGCCGCGTTGGGTCAGGCGTACGCCGGATGCGGTACGTTCCATCAATCCGAGTTCGCACATGTGGGCAACTTGCGGGCCGTACGCCTCGTCCAGGTCAATTCCATGACGAACGGCGAACCCGGCTGCATCCACGCCATCGTTGAGCAGTCGCAGCCCGAGCATCATCGATTCGGCGCGGGCGGTGGTCTCGTCCAGCAATTCTGTGTTGGATTGCGGCAGCACATTGTTGGCCAGGTCGGTAATGTATCGTTCCGGCAGGAGTTGATTCATCACCCGCTTGCCATTGATGGTGCCGAAGGCACCCGCACCAATGCCAAGGTAATCGCCATGCTGCCAGTACACGGCGTTATGCCGCGAATATCCACCTGGCTCGCGGCACCAGTTGGCGATCTCGTAGTGATCCCAGCCGGCCGCGGCGAGGATGGAGATGGCATCCTCATACATATCGGCTGTGGCATCGTCATCGGGCATGTTCAAGATGCCGCGCGCAGCGGCATCGGCGTAGGGCGTGCCCGGCTCGATGATCAGGCTATAGAGGCTGAGGTGGTCGGGGCCAGCATCGCCGAGTGAGACCAACGTCTGCAGGTCGCGTTGCCAGCTTTCCCGGGTTTGACCCGGCCAGCCGAGAATAAAGTCGAGGTTGATGCGCTCGAAACCAGCGTCCGCCGCAGCCTGGAGTGACACCAGGACATCCTCCGCTTCATGCTGGCGACCGAGGGTACGCAATCCGCGACGATCCAGGGTTTGGGCCCCGATGCTGAGTCGATTCACGCCTGCCTGCAAATACCCGCTGAGGTGTTCCGGGCTGAGGCCGTTGGGGTTGGCTTCCATGGTCACTTCGGCATCGACAAAAACGGGCAGGTGCGTGCGCACCGCGGCAAGGATGCGTTCGATTTGCACTGGAGTGAGCAAACTGGGGGTGCCACCGCCAAGATAAATGGTGGCTGCCGATCGCGCTCCGGCCTCCCCTGCCCGCAACTCGATCTCGCGCACCACCGCATCCACATACGCCGGTACGAGGTTATTCTTGCCTGCATAGGTGGTGAAATCACAATAGGGGCAGATGTGTGCGCAAAAGGGCACATGAATGTAGACGCCGATTGGGGCATCGGCGGCCACCGGCGCGAGAATCATGCCTGTGTCGACTTCTTCTTGCCCTGGTCCTTCAGCACTTCATCCATTTCCAGGCCGGTGAGTTTGCTGAGGGTGGACATGATATAGAGGATCGTACCCGTAAGCGTGATGAACACGGGAATGGTGATGACCGGGAAGCTGAGGGCGGTCATGCGGCCGATCTGCTCGGTGTACTGCTGGGTGCCGCCATCGGCGGTCACGACCACTTTGGCGAGGATAAAATTGAGCGTGGCACTGAGCAGGAAGGTGCCCGCCAGTAACCATGTGGCCACCGATGTGCGTCGCTCATAATCATCCATTTTGCCCTGCGCCTCCAGCGCGGGATAGACCTTGTCCTTGTCGATAATCGCATCAAGGAAAACACGGGCCAGCGGTTTGCCGATCCATGCCGACACGAGAATCGCCAGCGCGAGAATGGCCGGAATCATCGCTTCTTTAACCGCAATCCACTCGGCAGGAAGCTTCAGCAGGCCAATGCCGCCGCTGATCGCGATGCTGATCAGGCCCAGCACCGGCACCCAGCCGACCTTGCGATTTCGCGCCATCTCATAGACGCCGTAAGCGAATGGGAACGCCAGGGCGATAAGAAGGGCGTTCATCGCGCCGAGCTTATCTTCGCTGGCAAATCGGGTCATAATGATGGTAGGTGCAACGATGTTAATAAAAAGACTTAACATATGTCAGGGAATCCGGGGTGCCGCTGCGGCTTGCAGCGAAGGCCAATACGGTGGAACATTCCGCTGGATACCCGGATGTGCCGGGAATCACCACGCGTGCCAAACGAGGGTCGCATGACGAACGTTTATCAACGATACCACGCTGCCGCAGACCGGATGGACGGGCTGATCGAGATGACCCCTCACCCCACCGATTCCAGCCGTGAGGCGGTGCAGCAGCGGGCCGAGGAGCGGATGGGGCGGTTGCGCACGTTCCTGGAGCGTATTGGCTCGCCACACAGTGGCAGGCCGGTGGTGCATATCGGCGGTACATCCGGGAAAGGCAGCACCAGCACCATCGTCACATCGATCCTTGCCGCTGCTGGATATCGCGCCGGTTTGCACACCTCACCGTACCTGCAGACGCCAGCCGAAAAGCTGCAGGTAAATGGCAAGCTGATTTCACCCGTAGCCTATGCCGACCTCGTCGATGAGTTTTTCCTGGCGCACGATGCCTGGGTAGACGATGGTCACCCTCCCCTTACCTATGGCGAGGGATTTAACGCCCTGATGTGGATGTACTTTCGCCGCGAGCAGGTGGATATCTGTGTGGTTGAGGTTGGTGCCGGTGGCCGCTTTGATCTCACCAATATCCTCGCACCCAGTCTGTGCCTTATCACCTCGGTTGGTATCGACCATACCGCAACGCTGGGTCACACCATCGCCGAGATCGCCTGGCACAAGGCCGGCATCATCAAGGCGGGCATACCGGCCATCAGCGCAGTACCGGATAAGGAAGCGCAGGCAATCATTCGCGCCCAGGCAGAACGTGTGGGCGCTCCCCTGCTGCAGCTTGATATGACGGCTGACATCGCCGATGTCGTTACCGGCCCCAATGGCACGAGCTGGATCGAGACGGCCAACGGCGCCGCGCATCGAATGCGAATGGCGGGATCGTTCCAGGCCCGCAATGGCCAGTTGGCCCTGGTAGCGATGCGCACGTTGCGGGCGCAGGGATTCGATATCACCGACGATGCCATCCAGGCCGGCCTGTTGGCGGCGCAAATTCCTGGCAGGGCTGAAATGATCGACGATATTGTGCCGTTGATCCTCGACGGCGCCCATAACGCCGAGAAATTGGCCGCCTTTGCCGCCGACGTCCCTGCCCTGCTCCCGTCGGTCACGGGCAAGCGCATCGTGGTGGCGGGCTTGCTGGAGGCCAAGGCCGGCGATGCCATGATTCGATCATTGATCCCCGTAACTGATGTGCTCATCGCCACGAGCCCGCAAGTCCTCGGCAAGGATGCCAAGGTAACGACGGCGATCGAAGGCTATGCGCGCGATGCCGGCTTCACCGGGCCGGTGTACCTGCAGCCGGATCCCGCCGAGGCGATCGCGCAGGCAATGCAGTTGGCGATTCCGGGCGAGGATGCGATTATCGTCACCGGCTCGCTGTACCTGGTTGGCAATGTGCGTGGCCGTTGGTATTCGGAACACGCAATCCTGGCGGCGCAGTCGTCCTGGCCAGTGATACTGCATTAACCACAAACGGGGCTGACAATCGTCAACCCCGTTGCATAGCGAATAGTTGCCGGTGCTAGTCCTCGGCCAGGCGGTGATGGATCACCATGCCGACGACGAAGGCGATCAGGCCGATGATTGTGGCCCAGCCACCGATCATGGCTTCCCACTCGCCACCATCGCGCACGGAATAGCCGATCCCGTAAACGGTGAATCCGACGCCGGCCAGCGTGGCACCGGCGGCCGTGAGAATGCGGCTGATCTCAAGCATGATTGTCTCCCCTCGGCCCCAGCGCCAGAAATGTTTCGATGCA
>DJVD01000036.1:4667-5241 GCA_002440805.1 Chloroflexi bacterium UBA6265 | reverse complement strand
CCTGCCCCGGCCCCGTGTTCACTGTGGAGTGACTGTTTCCTAGGAAACGGTGACCACGATGATGGCGCCATCGTCCACCTGGGAACCGCCTGTGGCGTTCATCAGGGTGGAGAAGCCAACGTAGGTGCCGGCTTCGGCATTGAGTTCCATGTAGCCGTACTTGCCTGGGCTGAGAACGCCCATGCCACCGACGAGGGTGACAGGTACTTCTTCGCCAGCGATCCAGGCCTTGGCAACATCAGCGGCGGCGGCAGGATCGACTGCTTCGGCACTGTAGGCAACGACGAAGTTGGCCGGGACCGTACCATCATTGCGCACGCCCACGATGTTGAGGCCAACTGCCGGCACCGCATCGGCACCGATGCTGTTGTCGGTCACGCTGACAGTGAAGGAGGAGCTGAAGCCTTCCGGCGCAACCTCGCCGCCTTCAGGGGTGGCTACCGGCTCGCTGCCCATGGCTGCGGTTTCATCGGCGGTGAGCACCTGGATGGTGGTGGCACCCTGCGTGGAACCCTTGTGGCTGCTGAACACAACCCAGCTACCAGCGGTGAGGTTTACGAGCACGCTGTTGGTA
>DJVD01000036.1:0-4608 GCA_002440805.1 Chloroflexi bacterium UBA6265 | reverse complement strand
GGTGAAATCGCCAGTGGCGGTTCCTTCCGGCAGCAGGGCCAGGTTGAAGCTGGCATCGCTCTCGCTGGCGTTAGTGACGTTGAATACGTACCAGCCTGGTTGATTCTCACCCGAGACGTAAATGCCATAGGAGTTCTTGTTGGCAACTACATCTACCTGATTGGCGCTCTCAAGCTCGGCCAGGGTTGGCACACCCACCGGAGTGGCATCAGCAGCCATATCGACTTCCGGGGTGGCATCCTGAGCGGAAACCAGGTACGCCAGGCCAGTGGTAGCGGCGGCGCCCAGGGTAATACCACCAAGTGTTCGGCGGTTGATACGGTTATTGAGAATATCCATGTGATACTACTCCTCTGTAGGTTGATACCCGAAAGTACCGTCGTGCGTGGGCCGAATGCATCCCTGCGAGAATGCTCCAGGCCTATGACAGGCATGGGGCAACTGCACCGAAGGTTCGGCTGTCTCTCATACTATACAGAATTACGTGATGTCTTTGAAGGTCAAAGCACTCACAAACGTATCTCGTTGTGTGTCCACCCGGGTGGACTTGCTTAATCGACTGGAGAACAGCATGTCGAATTCCGATGATATTGTGCTGCTCGACCTGGCGGGCTCTGAGGTTGAGGCCGGAATGTGGAAGGATGCGCTGGAGGCCGCAGGCATCCGCACACTCGTTCGTGCAGGCGGGCCGGGCGCTGGAGCCTGGGCATCGGCGGCATCATTTGAGCATCAGGTGTTTGTGCGTGCGGATGAGCTTGAACTTGCTCGCAAGGTGCTCGAAGGCGCAACCGAGCATAACCCTTCTTTACCCCGCGCCCGTAAACGGGCACCGCATGTCAACAGGGTTGTACGCGCCAAATAGACTCGATCAGCCTCCATCACGGCTCATGTTGAGTGGCGGCATATTCCCGGATGTTGGAACCGATGCACGGCATGCCCATTGGATTCATTCCATGTGTACAGGTATGCAGGTGCCAGGAATCGATGGTACCTGGTTTCATGTGAAACAATTTAGTGCGTAAGTACGCATGATTACGCCCGGTTAGGGAGCAGCTGAGCGAAAGGTATCCTCACTGAAACACGAACCTGCGATACTAATCCGAGCAATCGATGGTTGCCCTGCGAAACGTCACCGCCCCCCTACTCGTTTGAGTACCGAAGGGGAAAGGTTGATTGATTGGCAGGTATGGAACTCACGTGGGAATGGTCACTTGGCTGGCCGTCTGCAACTGGTAGGAGTGTACGCGTGCTGACGGATGACCGTCATCTCGTTGAACGTGCCCGCTCAGGGGATGCCGAGGCTTTCGGTGTGCTCTTTGAGCATTACCAAACCCCCATCCTCAACTATCTCTACCGCATGGTGTCCGATCGCGCCCTGGCCGAGGATCTGACACAGGATACGTTTATCAAGGCGTACAAATCGTTGCCGAAAACGGCGCCAGATCTCGCGTTCAAGGCGTGGCTCTATCGCATCGCCACCAACACCGCCATTTCTCACTTGCGCCGCGGCAAGATCGTCCGCTGGCTCCCTTTTATTGGCGAACACGAAACGCGGGCCGAGCGGATCGACAACCAGGTTTCCCGGAGCGCTGATATTTCCACTGCCCTCGATCACCTTCCCGTTCACTACGCATCGATTCTTTTGCTCCGACATTACCAGGGTCTTTCCCTGGCAGAGACAGCCCAAGCCTTGGATATCACTGAAAACGCCGCCAAATTACGACTCTTCCGTGCCCGCAAGGCCTTTGCCAAGGTCTATGACGATGAATCGGCCAATGCCATGGACGAGGAGGCACTGCGATGATTACCCATCAGGAAGCAGAAGTCCTCACCTCCGCTCGTCAAGACGCGCCTCTCGACCCTGTGGTCGAACGCGAGTTGCAGGCCCATTTGGCTACCTGTGATCAATGTCGACAATTCGCAGCTGCCACCGAACGGCTCACTGCCGGAATTCGCACACTGCCAGGCATCGCCGCCAGTCCGCGGATGAAGCGCGACGTTATGGATCGTGTGCGGGCTGGCCGCGGCCCCTTCGCCGGGTTGCTGGGCGGCTTCGGCAGTGGTTTCCAGCCTGGCCCGGCGATCGCCGCGATTGCGATGGTGGCCGTAATCGGCATCTTCGGCTGGCTGGCGCTCGATCGTCTCTTCTTTGATGAAGGTGGCGACGGCAATAACCAGATAGCTGCTGTACCCACGACCGAAATCACGCTTGAACTGGCCAGCCCGACCGATACACCGCAGCCAACGGCGACTGTTGCTCCGGCGACAGAGGTGCCTACCCAGGTTCCTGCTCCCACGGCAACAACGGCGCCCGCGGCGCCCGCGCTAACGGCAACAACGGCGCCTGCGCCGACCGAGCCGCCTGCACCAACGGCGACAACAGCCCCTGAACCAACGGCGACGACCGCCCAGGTGCCAACAGCAACCACCNNAACGGCCGAACCAACTTCAGAACCAACTTCCGAGCCAACGTCTGAAGATGTCCCGGTAGATTTGACGGGGCAGGCGGAACCGACGGCCACAACTGCACCGGCAATTGAACCAACACCCACCGAGGTGCCCCCGACGGCGACACTGGAGCCGACTGCAACCGAGGTGCCGCCGACGGCCACCGTGGCGCCAACGGTAGAACCAACAGCTACAGAAGTTCCGCCCACGCCCACCGCTGAGGTGATGCCAACGGCGACCGAATCCCCGACGCCTGAACCCTCTCCCACTCCTGCCATCGAACCAATGGATGGCGCCACGAGTGAGCCTGCTGGTGCAGGCGAGAGCGGATCTGAGTTGGGTATTGGTAGCGCCGATGACAATGCCGAAATTCCTGTGACCCCGGAAGGTGCTGGTGGCAACGGTCAGGACGTGATTGAAGGTACATCTGAGGCCACCCAGACACCCACAGAGGATGTCGGCAGTACCGGCGATGCCGCGGCCGTCATCGAGCCCATCGAAGCCGGTGGCCAGGATGGCCAGGCCGCCCAGGACACCGCCGCCGATACCACGCCGGAATCCGCCACTGAAACGTCAGAGCTTGCCGCCGGTGGGCCCGAATCCCAACCATTGCTCGATGTCTCTGAGCGATATAGTGGCATTGCCGGCGATCCCGCTGGTGAGCTTGGCCTCACGGACGAGGGCCGGCTTGAGTTCATGACGATTCCAGATGCTGCCTCCATGACAACCTCGGAAGGCTTACGCCTCCAGTTAGCCGATGCCCAACCAGGTGTGGTGCAAGTGTGCGGCGACGGCTACTGCGAACCCGGAACGAACGTGCCAGACGCCGAAGGCTGGCAAGGCGATGTCCCACTCGGTGTCGTCGACAACACCGCCTACATACTGCGGCTGTATGCGGATCGCAGTGAGGTGTATGCGTTGCAAACGCAAGGAACCCAACTGGTAGAGGGAACCCTGGTCGGTGAATTCGGTCCGGTCAGTGGGCCAGCAGCCGTATACGAAAGCAACGGATCGCTGTTCGCCTGGCTACCGGGCAACCAATGGCTGCAGGTTTCGGGCGATGGAGCGCAGTTGCTGTCGGGCATGTACACAAACCCCGACAACGTGCGCTTCGCGCCTTCCGCGGAGGGCGGCCCGTTGATTGGTTACTTCAGCGAAGGTTCACTGGTGATCGCCCCCATCACCTCACCTGACGCTGCCGTTGTGACGCTGCCGAGCGAGGGTGTGGATTTTGATATCTCACCACCGGGAGATCGCGTGGCCGTGATTCGCGGCACCGATATCGTGATTTACGATCTGCAGGGCAACGAACTCACTGTGTATGAAGGCGGCGATACGCAACCTGGCAGTGTGATCTGGCTACGCAGCGGTCTTATCTGGGTCGATCGTGCCAGTGGTGCCCTCTACCAGATTCCAGAAACCGCCCCATAATCGCGAATCCCTGGTTCGTGCAGGCGGNNCCCGCCGCATTCTGTAGGCTTTGGTACACTCAGCCATAGCAATCTTGGCCCGTTTTCGCGGTTACTCCGCTCGTGAAGGTTGTTGTGGCAACGATCAATCGCGCTCCCTCCCCATTACCCATCGACGAAGATGGCGTCCGCTTTGGTCGCACGTTGTTACGTGTGCAGAGTGGCGATTGGACCAGCGTTGGCCTGGATGTGATTGTGCTGCCGAATAACCGCCGGGGCCTGCTTGGCGTGAACTTCACGGGCGGCAGCCGCATTGATGGTGGCCTGGAAGTGGAACGTGAAGCGATGGCTATGGCACCCCTCACCCTGGGCACGGCGATCGTCACGGGCTCGGGCACGTCGGCACAATTCGGTGTCACATCGATGGTGCACGCGGTGGTTAACGAGCAACTGGGAGAAGCTCCGCGGGAGTTGCCACTGCGGCAGGCGGTGGTTGCTGCCTTGCGCGAGATCGATCGGATTAAGGGACGCCACATCGGCATGCTCATCCTCGGCTCCGGCACCATGCCAGAGCGGATCTCGCGAGCGAAATCGGTGCCGATCATGATCGAGGAAATTATCGGCCATCTCCGGCGCTCCTCATCGCGCATCGAATCGATCACCCTTCTCTGCAATTCACCATCGGAAATGGTTGAGATTGGTGGCCTGCTCGAGCGTATGCGTCGAGATTGGTGGGGTCTTCGTGTCTGAG
>DJVD01000123.1:12630-14093 GCA_002440805.1 Chloroflexi bacterium UBA6265 | reverse complement strand
ACCACGTTCTTGCCGCGGAATGTGAGTTCCAGCACGTAACCTTGGCGGGTATCAACGCTGAACATCTGATCGTAGATAAAGTTGCCGATGCCGTAGAAAATCGGCTTGCCCTCGTAGCTTTCCCAGCCCTGGATCGTGTGGGGGTGGCTGCTCACCACGCAGCTGGCGCCGGCATCGATGCTGCGACGGGCGGTTTCGATTGCCCAGTCCTGAGGGGTCCAAAAATACTGCTCGCTCATATGAAAGAAGGGAATGACGATATCGTACTGGCCGGCGAGGTTGGCGATATCGGCGGTCACCTGGTCGAGGTTGAGCGGATTGGTGCCGCCATGGCTGCCGGTGGCCTGCGAACCAGCATCGGCCACCACGCCGAGCGCGTTCGGCCAGGTTTCGTTGCCCGTAATGCCATCGACACCGAGCATTGCAATCGACATACCGTTGACCTCGGTCACAAATGGCTGGCGGGCCTGATCCAGATCGGCGCCTGCGCCAAATACGGGCACGCCGCCGTTGGTGAGGAAACTATAGGTATCGTTGAAGGCCGGCAATCCCCAGCCGGCGTGGCTATACACGGCATGGTTGTTGGCCATGCTCACAGCATCGATGCCGGCCTCGACCATGGTCGGCACGAAATCGGGCCGGGTGAGGAAATCGAGCGCATTCGGATTCACCAGTTCCGGGAACTCCAACGTCTCGCTGATGAAACACTCAAAGTTGGCAAAGGTGAAATCGAATTCTGAAAGCACGCTCTTTGTCCGCTGCAACGGCATGCTGTAATCGCCATATTCACGGATATGTGCCGCCACATTGCGACCAGGGATGATATCGCCGACGGCACCAATCCGCACGATTGGCTCGGTATCCGAACCCGACGCGAGCAGCGGATCGACACCGCTGACCTTAAGCGTGTTGACGCGGTAGTCCACCTGGTCCACGGGCACCACCGCGAACCCCCCGGCCGCGGCATCAAGGGCGGTCACAAGTTCCTCATACGTAGCGGCAGTGGTTTCGGGTGTAAGCCCCGCCGGTACGATGCCATCGATGGCCATCGGTACAGGCACAACACTCACAGCGCACCCCACATCGCTCCAGTTCGACGTATCGCCGTTGATGAGTGGCTCTACTTGCGCGGCCCCGATACCGATCAGCGGCAGTCGCAGGCTTGTGACCAGCACATATCCGGCCGGTAGCGTACGTGCTTCCTGGGCGAGGCTGCGCTCGGTGGCAATTGGCAGCGAAAGCGCCGCCCCGGCCGCACCGGTGCCAATCACAAATTCGCGTCGATTCATGTTCCGCATGATGGTTATGCCTCGTTAAGGTGTGGTATCGCCGTAGCGTTCACGATAGTTCTCAATGCCGTCGGCCCAGCCTACTGCCAGCCGTTGCTGGTTGACTGGATTAAGAATGAAGTTGGCATCGTTCATATTGCTGACGAACAGGGTTTCGATCACCACTCCCGGCAT
>DJVD01000123.1:0-12598 GCA_002440805.1 Chloroflexi bacterium UBA6265 | reverse complement strand
CCATACTCGTGCAGGTTCGCGCTCAAATTGAGATCGTCAGTGGTGCCCCGCGCGGCGGCGGCATATTCGAGGTCGGCAAACGCCACACTCATCTCACGATAGAGGAACACGGCGAGATCCTGGTTCTGGGTGGCGAACTCACGTTGGCTATTATAGAAAATCTCGTATCCGCTAACGCTCTGGTCGTCAAAGCCATTCAGGTGAACGCTGATCATGATATCGGCGCCGGAATCGTTGCAGATGTTTATCCGCGCCTGCAACTCGTCCCGCATGCCAGCGATCAGGCCCTCGGGCGTGTCGGTGAGCACCTGGCCATCGCCATTGATGTCATCGTTGCTCAGGTTCACGGCGCCACCGGTTTCGCGCGTGAGGACCACGGCGATACCGCGGCTCTCCAGTTCATCGCGCAGGTACAGGCTCATGCTCAGCGTGACTTCGCTCTCGAAAAACCAGGGCGGTCCGAATACCGATCTGTCCATCCGCTCGCGACCGTAATCCCAGCCACCGTGGCCGGGGTCGATGCACACCAGGAAATCGCTTTCCACCGTCTCGGCGGGGGCACGGGTTGGGACTTCGGTGGCGTTGGCGGCGATAGCGTTTGATGCGGTTGTCGCCTGTGCCAGTGCTGGAGTCGGGGTAGGGTCAGGATCATCGTTGCCCACCAGCGGGCTGAACGGCAGGATCAGCATCGCCACCACAATCGCAAGCAGAATCGCCCCGAAAATGATCGCCTTGCTGCCATTGCCCGATTTCGACGAACGTTTCGGTTGCTGGCCGGGGAGGGGAGGCAGTTCGCGGCCGGAGGCGGTTTCCCGCTGCATATCGCGCCACTTGTGTCCTACCTGATCGCCGTTATCGCTCCCTCGCTCGGGCTGGATGGGGGTATCACGCCGTGGTGTTTCGCCTTGCAGGCCTTCACGCCACGATGGTCGCGATGCGCGCTGGCGGGAAGAACTGGTGCGGCCATCTTTCCTGTCGCGGTTTCCATTCGATCGGGAATCATTTGGCATGGATGCAGACCCCGACGTGCGGTGAACTGGATTGTTGGCTGGATGGTTGGGCAGGGTAAAACATGGCTCTGGTGGCCCCCATACAAGGAAATACTGCAGTACAGCATACTACGCCGACCCTGTAGTGGGCGGCTATCCTGTGACCTTCGGTATACTGGTGCATCGACGCACCCACCTTTCGGCACGAGGAGCAGAGCATGATTCCACGCGATTCTTCCGCAGAGGTACCCCATGATCCCGCGATTTCCACACCTGATCGCCGCGAGGATGCCGAGGGGAATCGCCATTGGAGCTGGCAGGATGTGACGTTGGACGATGTATATGCAGCCCGAGACCGGATCATGCCATATTTGCATCGTACGCCGATGATCAGTTCCCATACCCTCAGCCAGATGACCAACTCCGATCTCCTGTTCAAGGCCGAACTCTTCCAGAAAACTGGTTCGTTCAAATCACGCGGTGCCCTGAATGCTGCGATGCAATTGACCGATGAACAGCGGGCGCGCGGCATTGTCACCATGAGCGCCGGCAACCATGGTCAGGGAATCGCCTTTGCGGCCAGCATGGTTGGTGCCCGGGCGGTGGTGTTCATGCCCGAAAGCGCGGTGCCGACAAAAGTGGATGCCATTCGCGGCTACGGTGCCGAAGCGAAGTTCTCGGTATCGATTGAATCCCTCTCGGATACGATGGAGGCCTACCAGCACGAGCATGGACTCACCTTCATCAGCCCGTTCGCCGATCCAGCCATCATCGCTGGGGCGGGAACGGTCGGTCTGGAAATCCTTGAAGATTGCCCGGATGTAGAGACGATTGTTGTGCCCGTGGGCGGGGGTGGCCTAATTTCGGGCATTGCGGTAGCAGTCAAGAATTTGAAGCCCGATGTGCGGATCGTGGGAGTGGAGCCCGAAGGTGCGAACGTGGTATCGCTGAGCCTGAAGAGTGGGAAACTCGAACGGCCTACCGGCATTAGCACCATCGCCGATGGATTGGCCGCGCCCTACACCGGTGAGCTCAATCTCGCGATCATCGAGCACTACGTAGATGACATTGTGCTGGTGAGCGATGAGGAAATTGCGCACGCGTTGCGGTTGATCCTGAGCCGAACCAAGCTGATGACCGAACCGGCAGGTTCGGCTGCCACGGCTGCGCTACTGAGCGGCAAGTGTGGCGTACGCGTGGGCGGGCGCACGGTATCGATCCTCAGCGGTGGCAATATCGATGAGGCCAAACTCTGCCGATTGATTGGCCAGCAGGGCTAGCTGGAGAAGCGGGTCTCGATCACAGAGTCGGTCGTTGTGACCAGGGTTCCGTTCTGCTCGTGCAGCCAACTCTTGAAGGCGGCCATATCCAGGTCACTTCGCAGGCAAACCTGGAGCCGCAATTCGCCGTTGACGAACTCACGTGTCTGGGCAGATTTCACTTCCGGACGTGAGCGCAACATTGTCTGGAGTCCGCTGGCAGTGCCGATACTGGCGTGATGGGCAATCACATCCATTTCGTGCTCGCCGCGATCAGGCATGGGGTTCGATTCTGCGGTTTCTCCCTCCGGTGCCGCCGGCTCTTCCTTTATAAGGGGAGCAAGCTCTGCCACGCCGGGGGCGGGCACCTCGTCAGCTGCCGTGCCGAGCGCTGCCCTGAGCGCGGTGGCTGCACGGCTGAGGGCCTGCTGGCTGGTCTCAATTTCCTCGAGGGCTGCCTGCAGCGCGCTGGTGAGTTGCAGCGTTTCTGCCTCGGCCGCAGCACGGCCTCGCTTTTCGGCTTCTGCGATCACCTGATCAATGGAATTGTGCAAATCGAGGGCAGCGGGTACAGATTCTGAAGCAGACATAGAAACTCCGGACCAATCGAAGTGTTAGCGCCGTTCGCCACAATGGCTACTAGCATAGCGGCCCCCACCATATCGTGCGAGGCTACTGCATCCCCCCGTGATTAATGTGACAATCGGTAGTGAATGCATCACAATACGCATTCATTCGTTGCCACTCAACGAATTGGTATGGATATTTCGCCTGGCCCCACATTGTAGGTATACATAGCCCCGGGCCGGGAGTTGGATGGAAATGGAGAAATAGCTATGCCAACCAACACACTCCCTCAAGATCTCCCCGAACACACCGAAGAACACAGCGAAGAGGCTGAAGTTAAGCCCAAACGCGTACGCAAACCGCGCAACCAGCGCGTGTTGCTGCCTACCATTGTGGTGGATGAAGCGTTCCTGCTGCCCCATCTCACCATCCCCATGCCAATCCTGGACGATGATGTCGCCCAGGCAGTCGATAAGGCGATGCACTCCGATCCGCGTCGGGTGTTTATCCTTGCCGAGCGCCGCGTTTCGGGCATGACCGAAGAAGTACAGAAAAGCCCATACCTGCAGAGCGGCCTGATGGGCCTGGTGCAGGATGCCCCGTTTGATCTGGACGAGATGCTGCGTGAACCNNACCGGCCCCGAAAGCGAAATGACATCGCTGTTCGACGATCGTGATGAAGGCGAATACGAACTGTGCGACTGGGGCGTTGTTGCCGAGATCGCCCAATTTATTACTCGCCCCGGTGGCGGATCGCATGTAGTGCTCAACGGCGTGGCCCGCGGTCGGCTGAAGAACCTGATGCAGGACGAGCCGTACGTGATCACGCAGGTGGAGATTGTGCCCGAGCCGAAGCACGATCCCGCCGAAACCAGCGTTGCCATGGGCGCCCTGGTGAGTCAGGTGGAGAGCTATATCTCCATGCTGCCGCACGTGCCAAACGAAGTGCTGGAGATGATCCGGAGCGTCGATGAACCCGGCTGGTTGGCCGATCTCATCGCCTTCTCGCCCGAAATAACTCCCGCCCGCCGTCAGGAAATGATTGAAACCATCGATCCCCTGGAGCGGATCCACAAGCTCAGCCTGTGGATGCAGCAGCGCATGGAAGTGATGCAACTGCGCAACGAGATCCAGCACGAAGCCCAGGCGGGCATGGATCGCCAAAACCGCGAGTATTTCTTGCGCGAGCAGATGCGCGCCATTCAGCGCGAACTGGGCGAGGGCAGCAGTGAAGAGGCTGTCGCCGCCGAGCTGCGCGAGCGCATCGAAGCCGCCGGCATGCCGGAAGAAGTACACGCCAAGGCGATGGGGCAGCTGGAACGGCTGGAACAGCAGCACCCGTTCTCGCCGGAAATCGGCGTGATTCGCACATACATCGAGTGGCTGGTCGACCTGCCGTGGTCCACATCCACGGAAGATCGCCTCGACCTGCTGCAAACCGCTGCCGTGCTCGATGAAGATCATTATGGCCTCGAGAAGGTGAAGGACCGCATCATCGAGTTCATTGCCGTGCGCAAGCTCGCCGGCGACAAGCTTCGCTCGCCGATCCTCTGCTTTGTTGGCCCTCCCGGCGTGGGTAAAACCAGCCTCGGCAAGTCGATCGCCCGCGCCATTGGCCGCAAGTACGTGCGTATGAGCCTTGGTGGTGTGCGCGATGAAGCCGAAATTCGCGGTCACCGTCGCACCTACGTGGGCGCAATGCCGGGTCGCGTCATCAAGGCGCTGAAAGATGCCGGTAGCAATAACCCGGTGATCGTATTGGACGAAGTGGACAAGCTCGGTTCGGATACGTTCCGCGGCGATCCATCTTCCGCGCTGCTGGAGGTGTTGGATCCGGAGCAGAACACAACCTTCTCCGATCACTACCTTGAAGTGCCGTTCGATCTCAGCCAGGTGATCTTCATCACCACGGCCAATATGCTCGATCCAATTCCGCCAGCACTGCGTGACCGGATGGAGATCATCGAAGTCTCGGGCTACACCGAGGTTGAGAAGCATGCAATTGCCACCAACTATCTCATTCCGAAGACACTCGAGAGCCATGGCCTCACTGCCGAGCAGTTTGAGCTAACGCCCGAAGGCCTGAAAACCGTGATCAGTGAGTACACGGAGGAGAGCGGCGTCCGCAACCTGGAGCGCGAAATCGGCTCGGTGGCACGTAAGGTGGCCCGTCGGTTCGCTGGCGACAATCCTCCCAAAAAGCTTGTGGTCGATAGCGAGATGGTCTACGAGCTGCTGGGCGTGCCGCGCTACGACTTCAGCCTCGCCGAGGAAAACGATGAGGTTGGCGTGGCCACCGGTGCGGCGGTTACCAATGTCGGCGGTGACCTGCTTTCTATTGAAGTGAATACGTACGAGGGCAAGGGCGAGCTGATGCTTACCGGCCAACTCGGCGATGTGATGCAGGAGAGCGCCCGGGCTGCGTTGAGCTATGCGCGTGCACAGCGAGAAGCCCTGGGAATTCCGGCAGATTTCTTCGACAAGCACACGGTACACGTGCACATCCCGGCGGGTGCGATCCCCAAGGATGGCCCGAGCGCCGGGATCTCAATGGCAACGGCCATCATCTCCGCGATTACGGGCAAGCGCGTCCGCAAGGACGTGGCGATGACGGGTGAGATTACACTCCGAGGCAAGGTGCTGCCGATCGGCGGCCTGCGCGAGAAGACATTGGCGGCGCATCGCGGAGGTATCAAAACGTTCCTGCTGCCGAAGAAGAACGCCAAGGATCTGAGCGAGCTACCAGATATCGTCAAGAACGAGCTCGAACTGATTCAGGTCGACCATATCCAGGAAGTCCTGGAGATCGCGTTCGTGAACGACACACCGAAGCGGCGACGCAAGGCAACCGGAGGCACGCCGAAGGGTGCGCAAGAGGTTCCCGACGCGCCGGTAGATGAGCCGAAGTCGCAGGAGCGAAGTCCGCGCATCGAGGCACCTGGTGTCAAGGATCCGCTTCCGGCCCAGATGTAGTTCTGAAGAAAATAAAGCAAGCGATTCGAGACCATCCTCACAGGATGGTCTCGAATTATTATGCAAACGCGAAACGTGCTCCGATATCATGCGTTTAAGTAGCAGAATGGGAGAGGAGACTACCGCGCGGTAGCAGATCCCACCCACGCCGTGATGCGAAAGGAGCAAGCATCATGAACGCTTTTTTTCGGGTAGTTTCTGCGGTAATTATCGGCGCGCTTTCATTGCTCGCCATCATTAGTCCCACCGCTGGCCAGGGTGCTACTGGCACCGTGAATATCCAGGTGGTGTATTGCCCACAGTTGGAAATGGCCGCGGAATTGCCGGGCGTGCCGGCTGAATTCTGTTCACCGGGACCCGGGCAGTTCTCGTTTTATCTGGTGGGCGATGGTACGGCAGATTTCGAGCTGCTTGATGTGCCGCTTACCGGCACTGCCAGCATCGACTTGCCAGTGGGCGAGTATGAGGTCTACGAGGAAAACACCTTCGTGAAGATGAGTGTTTTCGTTGAGGCGGACGAAACAACCTCGATCGTCTTTGGCATCCCGTCCGAATCCGGACCGGAAACACCGAGCGGTGAGTTCTACATCAGTGCCTGGGAATGCCCCGGTGTGACAGACGTAGCCTTCACCGATGTTGTTGGTGCCGACTGCGTTCGAATTGCCACGGATCTCAGCTACTACCTGATTGGCGATGGCACAAGCACGTACTACCACGTGCCCACGCTTGCCACCGAGGCCATGCTGGTTGGTCTGCCACTTGGTGATTACGAGGTGGTGCACGAAGCATCGCAAACACACCTGTTCATGACCGTAAGTGAAGAAACGGGAGATGTGCATTTGGTGGTGCCCGGAGAACCCGAGCCCGTGACGCCAGTTCCAGGCGGCGACGTCTACGTCAGTACCTGGGCATGCCCTGGCGTGTCGGTGGTATCGTTCGCCGAAGTTGTTCCGGCCGATTGTGTGCGCATCGCCACCAACCTGACGTTCTACCTGATGGGTGACGGCACGGACGCACATCACTCTGTGACGACTTTGACCACCGGTGCGGTGCATGAATCGCTGCCGCTCGGGATGTACAAGGTGATCGATGAGCCGACTCAAGCGCATGTGTACGTGACGGTGAGTGAAGAGCCGAGCGACGCGCATATCGTGTATCCGAAGGCTGCTGATCCGGTGACGCCGACCCCGGTGCCGACCAAGGTTCCCGCAGCCCCGGTTGCGACCAAGGTGCCAACCACCACGGTGACCAAACTGCCATCCACCGGTAGCGGCCCGGACGCGAACGTGGTTGCCCTCGGCGCGATCGTTGTGGGCGCAATGCTAACCGTCGGAGCGGTCGGCCTGCAATTGCGCAAAGCATGATCGCATCTGATTTGCAGATATCGCAGAAGGAGGGCTGGCACTGCCAGCCCTCCTTCTGTTGTTGTGGAACATGCGATGGATATTTGCCCCAGGCGATGTCTCTACGCCGTTTCCATCCGGGCAACCATCAGCCGTTCCCGCACCACGATCACGGTGAGGATGATCACGAACGCCCCGGCGATGATATTCAGGATCGCGTATGACCCGAGGCCGACCACCAGGCCGGAGAAGAGGCCGGCCGAGGCGCCACAGATTCCCATTGCCAGGTCGGCCGCGCCCTGGGTACGTGGGCGGGTATCCACGGGCAGTGATTCGGTGAGGAGGGTGCTGCCGGCGATCATGGTGCAGCTCCAGCCAAGACCCAAAAGGAAGAGCCCAATCATCAGGCGAGTGTGTTCGTGGCCGGAAGCGGCACCGGCAATGACAAACGATGCCAGCAGGATGAGGATGCCGGTCATGATCACGGGACGTCGTCCCAGCTTGTCGGTGGCAATTCCCACCAGCGGCGAAGCGATGTACATGCCGGCGATGTGACCACTGATGATTGCGCCGACCACGCCGAGCGATGCGTCCGCATTGTGGAGATGGACGGGCGTCATGCTCATCACCGCCACCATCACGGCCTGGCCCAGGGCCATGCTCGCCAGGCCGACCGTGGCAGCGGGAATCGAGAAGATGACGCTCATCGCTTGTTTGAGCGGCAGGGGTTGGGCTTTGGTCGTGAGTTTGTTGACGCCAGTGATCTCATTGGACACATGCAGCGGATCGGGCCGCAGCATCACGTTCACCAGCACCAGGGCCAGCGCGAAGACCACCACGGTCATCAGGTAAGGACCTGCCAGCCGCGGCAAATCAACCCGGGCGGCAACATCGCCCATGGTTTCTGCCATGTTTGGCCCGATGACGGAGCCGATGGTGGTGGCCCACACCACGATTGAGAGATCCCTACCACGATTGCGCGGTTGCGCCAGGTCGGTGGCGGCATAGCGGCTTTGCAATGTGGCGGCCGTGCCACCGCCCATCAGGAACATGCCGGGGAGCGTGATTGCGAACAGATCGAGCTTCGCCCCGAGGATGATCATGAGAACGCCGATGATGCCGATGATGTAGGCCAGCACCAGGCCCTGGCGCCTGCCCGTGGTTGCCATCAACCGGGTGACGGGAATGGCGATAAACGCCGCCCCGATCACCGATGAAGATGCACTGAGGCCACTAAATGCCTGGCCAGCCATATCGGCTGCCAGCAGCGCGCCCACGGCGGCACCGCTGGCTACACCAATCCCACCCAATATTTGGGCACCAGCCAACGTGGCGACCACGCGCTTTTGGATTCCCTGGATTTCCGGGGCGAAAACGTCGGACACAGTTACAACATCCTTACGGATATAGAAGGCACCCGGCTTGCGGGGTCGAGAGGAGTGATTGTGACAGAGGTTGGAAAAGTGCGAAAGAGCCAGGCACAAAACCCGGCTCTTTCATCAATGTCGCCGGCAGTGGCTTATCCGGCGGTAACAATGCGCTCCGGCTGAATGTGGAAGGTTACCCGGCGGTCGGCATCACTGTGTGACTGGTACGCCGTGCCAACGTAATCGTGGGACAGTTTCTCGATCAGCGAGCGCTCGTCGCCCTCCGATTCGTACACCACCTTGCCGCGGACTTCCATCCAGCGGTACGGATTTTCGGGATCGATGGCCAATACGGTTGCCATCGGTCGTTCGTGCAGGTTGCGGTACTTCTGTCGTCCACCTTCGGTATTCACCCGGATCACACCATCATGGTAGTCGGCCCAGATCGGCGTCGCCTGCGGCTGGCCATCCGGCATCACGGTCACAAGCGTCACCACCACCGGGCGGGTAAGCAGATCGATATGGCTTTCGGGAATCTGAACCATGGGTTGTCCTTTTCTGTGTGTGGAACTGGTAGATCAATCTTCCGGTTATCCGGTATATCGCACCGAATGGTGGTGACTATAGTTGATCTACGAAGCATCCCGCTTCACGTCATCATCGCACGCAACAGGCTGCGCGCGTATCGGTTACAAAGTGTAAGCGGGTTCGAGGATAGTGGAAAGGTCCCAGACGCGGTGAAAAAACGTACGCCAAAGCCCGAGCGGACAGCCGATGAGAAACGCGTCGCCGAGATGAAAGATTTCATCGAGCACCTTACCGCATTCCTGATCGTTAACGGTTCGCTCATGGTGTTGAATGTGGTGACATCGCCGGGGAGCCTGTGGTTCCTGTGGGTCGCGTTTTTCTGGGGCATAGGTCTCGCTTTTCACGCCGTGGATGTGTTCATGGGCGATGGCACCAACCTGGCCCGCACGATTGTCGAAAAGCTCGATCGTACCACCAAGCCCAACCACCAAACCCAGGACGCTCCGCCCGTTCGTATGGTGATGTCCCAGGCAGAAAAGGCTCCGTCGCAAACGGAAATCCAAACCATCATTACCCGAGGCCAACGGGTAGTGGATGAAATGCGCAATAGCGCCCGCCAGTTGCCACATGGCCAGCCGCGACGCGATGCAATGGCGATGATCGGCCGGGCCGACGATATCCTGCTGGCGATCGAAGAGCAGCCCGATGAAGTGCTGCTGGCGCGCGATTTCCTGAATGGCTTGTTGATTCCGGTCGGCAAGTTGGTGGGTGATTACAGCAGGCTTGCCCTCCGCGATATTCCATCGGCCCAGCCGACGCTGCGTGAAGTAGAAGAGAACGACTTCCCGGCGCTGATCAAACGGCTGGATGCCGTCTACGAAAGATTGCACCGTGGCAATCTCATTGACCTGGAAGTTGCCCGTGAGATGATGGCGCTCGATACGCCAATCCAGACCTCCCGGGTTGAACAAGGTGGATAACATGAGTGTGAGTATGAGTAGATTGCACGAGACAACCGAAACCGAGGAGCCGCGCTGGGGTGTAAAGGTTGAGCGGGAGAACGCGCACGATCCCCGCCGGCATCGGCATCACCACCGCAAACGCGATCGATTCCGATTCCTGCGAGTCTTTGTGATGTCCACATTCCTCATCCACGCGGTTGTGTACGGCGCCATTATGGCGATGCTGCTGCTTATCAACCTGCTCGCCTGGAACGGCATGTTGTGGATGATGTTCCCGGCCGTGGGCTGGGGCGCATTCCTCGCAATCCACGGGGGACTGGCCTACCTGACCGCCAATGCCGGTGTGTCCAATCGCATGGTGGATCGTGCTCGCGAACCGCTCCCAACCCCGGTGTTCCGCAAGCCGAACCCGAATTCGCCGGAGGGCGAACTGAGTGCCATTGTGCTGGAGAACCTGAACAAGGTCGACCAGATGCGCGCAATTGGTCGCAATATGCGCACGCCATCGGCGCGACGCAATTCGCTGATCGCAGTGGGTGCGATTGAGAACACGCTGCTCGCGCTGGAAGGCAATACCGATGAACTGCCGCTGGCGCGCGAGTTTGCCGGATCCTTCATTGAGCCGGCGCATCGCATCTTCGTGGAGTACGATCGCCTCTCGCAGCGCGATATCCAAAGCGCCAAAGCGCTGCTGCAGCAGGTAGAACAGCACGACCTGCCGCGAATTACCGAACGCGCCGAGCAGGTTCATGAGCGCGTCCACCGCGGCACCATGATCGACCTGCAAGTGGCGCGGGAAATGCTTCATCTCAGCGATGGCGAGTAGGTATCCAGTCCTCAACACAACCCCCTGTTGCCCTGGCGGCAGGTGGTTGTGTAGATTGCTGTGGCTCTGCCACGCTGATCCCTTGTTGTAGTCGGTGCGATGCGGGAGACTGCATGCAGGAACCAATTCGCCGAAAGGAACTGCAATGTCGTCGATCTGTAAAATGGAATTCTACAGCCCTGCCATGGGCCAGCACGTGAGCTACACGGTAGTCCTGCCGGATGCAGGTGAGGGTCCATTCCCGGTGCTCATGCAGCTTCACGGTCTCTCCGATAGCCATGCCACATGGATCAATCATTCAAACATTGCCCTGCACGCCAGCGGCTATCCAATGATGATCGTTTTTCCCGATGGTGGCACCGGTGCCTACCTGAACTGGATCGGCCACGATCGCCTCGGCAAGCGTGAATACGAAAACCTGATCATCACCGACATCACCGCCCATGTGCAGCGGCATTTCAATGTCAGCGCCGGGCCGTGGGCCATTGGTGGGCTTTCGATGGGCGGGTATGGTTCGATGCGACTCGGCCTGAAGTATGCCGATCGCTACAAATCGATCTGGTCGCATTCCTCCAAGTTCGAGTGGGAGGGAATCGTCGAATCGGGCCAATTCGCCGATCCTGAGGATACCGATGTTCGCTTCCATGCCCGTGCCGTGAACGCGATGGTCGACAAGCCAGTGATCACGTTCGATTGCGGCACCGAAGATGAATTGCTCGATGAGAGTCGTCGCTTGCACGCATACATGGACGAGATCGGCCTGGCGCACACGTACAATGAGCATCCAGGCGGTCACACATGGGAATACTGGGACAATCACGTTCAGGCAGCACTGGCACAGCACGCGAGGGTTCTTGGCATCGAGCGAATCCAGCAGTAAGCAGGCCACTGGCAATGAAACGCTCACTCGGTCGAGACGATGTCCCGGCCGAGTGAGCGTTAAGCCGATTTGCAGGTGTTAGTGAGCCGCTCTGAATATGAGCGAACGGATGCTGGAGAGCATTCTCACTGTCCGTGCGAGCAAAGGAGGGAGCGATCCGCCGCTCAGCTTTGCCAGGTAGTGGTAGTTAACGCCGCCACCCGGGTTGAGTACAGGCTTATCCCGCTGGTGTTGCATCCATATCCGCCGGTATCAAGAGGGGTTCATCACTTGTCAACACCATGCTGCCCAGGACGACCGTCTCCTCCTGACCTGCCCCGCGGGCAGTGTGGAGCACATCGTCTTCGTAGTAGATGGCGTCCCCTGGTTCCAAAATGACTTCTATCCCCAGTTCCGTCAACACTTCTGGCGGGCCAGACTCTCCGGATGCGGCTCCGCGTATGACGTATGCGGTGCCCGCTTCCAGGGTCCACCCAAATGAGCCAGAGGCCACGCCAAGGACGGTCGTGCCGGGATGGCCATGGGAAAAGATCTCGGCGTCAGGCTGGAAGACGAAACGAGCCAGATATACTGTCTGCCCCGTTGCCCGGTCGGACGGAGCGCCCGCAAATACCTCGGCCGTCACGCCGGGAGCCAGCTCGATAACGGCGATTGGCGAGTTTCCCCCGGACGGAGTGCCCTCCTGGGCGGACAGGCTTGTGGAGAAGATGCCCGTAATGGCAAACAGGCAGGCGAACATACATAGAGATATGGGTCGAAGTAGGTGGCGCATGAGCGTTTCCTTTCGGGCAATGCCCTGGTATCCGTTGGGAAGTTCGGCCTCCGGGAGTCATTGATAGAAGTAGGGATCGAGAACAGTGACTTTGGTGATCTGCGAGATCGGCAGATTCGTCGACCGTGCCGC